>QCDN01000001.1 GCA_003280885.1 Prochlorococcus sp. AG-355-J04
CTATAAGATTTTTTATTTAATAACAAATCAGCCAAATGGGATGCGTAAGTAAGATTAGGATCAGGATGTAAACCTCCAAAATCTTTTAACGGGTTACCATTCATGACACAATCATGTGCAAGACCCATTTTTTCAACAAAAATATTCTTTGCATATGGGCCTGTAACCGCATTCATTGCATCAAAGATTATCGAGAAGTCATTTTTTAAAAAATCACTAATTTGATCAAAATCAAAAATTTTCTCCATCAAATTAGAATAATCTTTTAATCCATCAATAATTTCTAAGGTAGTTTCACCGTAAGAATAAGTTCCATATTCACTAAAATCAGGTAATTGAATTCTGCAAATTTTATAACTAGTTAATAATTGTGAAGCCTTAAAAATCTTATTGGTAATTATCTCAGGAGCTGGGCCGCCATTGGAGTTATTCAGTTTCACTCCAAAGTCGCCATCAATCCCACCAGGATTATGGCTTGCAGAAAGAATAATTCCACCTATAGCTCTTTCTTTTCTAATTAAATGTGATGTCGCAGGAGTAGATAATAAACCGTATTTTGGAACAATAACCTTTTGAACTTTGTGAGCAATACATATTTGGACAATTTTTTCTATTGCTTCAATATTGCCATATCTTCCATCACCACCAACTACTAATGTTGAACCTTGTAAATCCTCCAATGATTGTAAGATTGCTTCAATAAAAATTTCTAGATAATGTTCTTCCTGAAACTTTATAGTACTTTTTCTTAAACCAGAAGTGCCTGGTTTTTGATCAAGAAAAGGAGAATTGATATTAATTACACTAACTTGAGTCATATTTTTAAGAAACTTCCAAAAATCTAACTAAATTAATGAGGCATTTCGGAAGTTCTTAACATAGCGATAAACCACAATGAAGAAATTAATAATGCACTAAGAATTCCATAGTTAACACCAAATTTAGAAATTGTAATTGGAACTATTAGTGGAAACGTTAATGCTCCAAATAATGGAGTAAAAGCTACAATTTTTTTCAGCATTAATTTAATTTATTAAAACCATTCAGTCTCAGCATTCTCTTTTTCATTAGTATCGTCAAGTGGTGTAGTTCTATCAAATTTCATTGATATACTTTTTTCTTGCTCACCAGATACATCAACAGCTGTAATATCATATTTTTGAGTCCCGTCTCTAAATGGAACTTGAATTCTAAAAGTACCGTCTGCGGCAAGAGGTACGTCCTCTCCACCTATTGTCAGTTTTGCAGAAGGCTCTGTAGCTCCATAAACAATTAATTCAGCATCAGCAACGAGCCAAAAAGATCTATTTTTAACAATTCCGCTTCCAGAATCATTTAAACCTGATGACCATTTACCAGCACCTGAGTCTGTAAGATTATCATTGAGAGTTGATGAATTTACATTTTCCATAAATTCTTCAGAACCAACTTTTCTTCTGAGAGGAATGTTAGTTGCTGCTTGGTATAACCTTTCATGCATACCATTTTGTTCTGAAACAACAGGGTTAGAAATATCCGAGATTGACTCAAAAGTAGAATCTAAATTAAAAGGTACAAATTTATCAAGAATTTGCTCAGAAGGATGAGACCCAGGAACATGGCTTATAGAAGAAAATGCCAATGACATCCAGTTAAAGCCATATTTGTAACCTAATTCAACTTTATAATCTCTATCTGCAAGTGGGATTGGCAAATACCACTCAGTACTGTAACTATCAACTGCAATCTCCCTTAGTGTTCCTTGATTCAAGTTGCTTCCTTCAGAACCAGATGCATCAAATAATCTTAAACATAATTTATTTGCTCCCAAAGATTGTGCTTTTTCTCTATCTGCATCAGAAATTTGCCAAAAAACATAAGCCCAATCTGGATCTCGGGGTAGGAAAACTACATTTGTTTTCACTTCTTCGCTACTGTTGTAAACATTGGACTCAAAAGTTTTTTCAACTTTTGTCTTAGGAGTTGTAATGTAAGTTTTTTTTGTAGATTTTTCTTGATATTTGAGTATTAAATCAACTAAAACAGCTTTTGTTTTGCGACTGTATAGAGGAACCGATAATTTACTTGCTTCTTGACGTAATTGTCTGAGGGTTAGTGAGAGTAATTGATCTTTATTCATGATCCCATCAGCCACTTTAAAATCTCCGTCTTTGTTTGGGATCAGTATGTTCTTTTTTTTAGGGAATTGTGTGTCTTTTTGCCCTGTCGTCAGGATCCTCTGACTACTAAAAAATTCTCAAAATTGATATTTCTCTTCAAAACAGTTGGTATCAAAGAAATTAATTAATTTTCATATCTTTTTTAAATGTAAATTAATTTTCTTTTTTTTTAAATTTTATTACCTGAATTTGTTAACGACTCAACAAAAATATATTTTTTCTTCGGGATCAATTAAAAGGGAATTCAGCGTTGTTCCACTAGAAGTACTAAATCATCTATCTCTAAATCCTCAATACTTTTACCTATTTTTTTTGAAAAAGTACTTAATTTTTTAGAAGTGGATTCTAACTGCTTATAAAAAAGATCACTAAATTTTTTATCATCAAATTTTTTGGATTGGTTATCACACCATTCTCTCAGGGGATTTTTACTTTGATATTCAAAACTATTATCTACATTAATAATTTTTAAAATCTGAAGGCAATGAGCGAGTATTCTTAAATGATGTTTCTGCATTATAGGTAGATCAAGATTATCAATTTCGTGAATAGTTTCTATGTTTAATGGGTTAGACAAAGGATCAGGATATTTAGACATTAATTTTTAGTTTTAATAAAGGAAAAAAACTCAATATTGGGGGTATCTTTCGTTAAAGTATATACAGCTAATTGTAATAAGTTATTTTTGATAACATGGTAAACGAAAATTTAGTTAAAGATGTAGTAAAAGAGCCTTACAAATATGGTTTCGTTACTGATATTGAAACCGAAAAGATAGAAAAGGGATTAAATGAAGATATCATAAGATTAATTTCACAGAAAAAAGAAGAGCCAAAATTTCTTCTTGATTTTAGATTAAAAGCCTTTAAGAAATGGCAAAAAATGAAAGAGCCTGATTGGGCAGGATTAGGATATAAAAAAATTGATTATCAAGATATTATTTATTACTCTGCACCTAAGCAAAAACAGAAAATTTCCAGCTTAGATGAAGTTGATCCCAAACTTCTTGAGACTTTTGACAAATTGGGAATACCCCTCACGGAGCAAAAAAAACTTACAAATGTAGCAGTAGATGCTGTCTTTGATAGTGTTTCTATAGCCACAACTTTTAGAGAAGAACTTGCTGAACATGGAGTTACATTTTGCTCAATTAGTGAAGCAGTAAAAAATCACGCGGATTTGATTGAAAAATATTTGGGTACAGTAGTCCCAGCTAGTGATAATTATTTTGCAGCACTAAATTCTGCTGTTTTTAGTGATGGTTCTTTTGTTTATATCCCAAAAGGTGTTACCTGCCCTATGGATCTATCTTCCTACTTCAGAATTAATAGTGGAGATTCAGGACAATTCGAAAGAACACTAATCATTGCTGAAGAATCAAGTTCTGTAAGTTATCTAGAAGGTTGTACAGCTCCAATGTTTGATACAAATACCCTACATGCAGCAGTTGTAGAGCTTATAGCATTAGACGACGCCTCAATAAAATATTCAACAGTGCAAAATTGGTATGCTGGTGATGAAGAAGGTATTGGCGGAATTTTTAATTTTGTCACCAAGAGAGGAAAATGTTTAGGTAAGAGAAGTAAAATTAGCTGGTCTCAAGTTGAAACAGGGTCTGCAATTACATGGAAATATCCTAGCTGTCTTCTTTTAGGGGAAGAATCTGTAGGAGAATTTTATTCAGTGGCTCTCACCAATAATCTTCAGCAAGCAGATACCGGCACAAAAATGATCCATATTGGTCCTAAAACCAAATCAACTATTGTTAGCAAAGGTATTAGTGCAGGTAACTCAAAAAATAGCTATAGAGGTCTTGTCAAAATGGGAACAAAAGCTTCAGGATCAAGAAATTACAGTCAATGTGATTCAATGTTAATAGGGGATCAAGCTTCTGCAAATACATTCCCTTACATAAAATCTCAACAACCCAATTCTGAAATTGAGCATGAAGCCAGCACATGTAGAATCTCAGAAGATCAACTTTTTTATCTCCAAAGCAGAGGTATAGAATTTGAGGAGGCAGTATCTATGATGGTAAGCGGTTTTTGCAGAGATGTATTTAATCAATTACCTATGGAATTTGCTGCTGAAGCAGATAAGTTACTGGCACTTAAACTAGAGGGATCAGTAGGTTAATTAATCAATTTCTAAACTGAAATGCAAAATAAAATGAAAGAATCAGATCCAATTTTAGAAGTTAAAAACCTCTCTGCATCTACTGATAATCTTCCAATTTTAAAAGGGGTTTCACTTACTGTCTATCCTGGAGAAGTCCATGCCATTATGGGAAGAAATGGATGTGGCAAAAGTACTCTCTCTAAAATCATTGCAGGACATCCCTCGTATAATATTACAAACGGCGACATAAAATTTTTAGGCGAAAACATCAACTCTTTAGAACCTGAAGAGAGAGCTCAATCGGGAATTTTTCTTGGTTTTCAATATCCAATTGAGATTCCAGGTGTAAGTAATCTTGAGTTTCTTAGAGTTTCAACTAATGCTAGAAGGAAATTCCTCAACAAAGAAGAATTGGATACTTTTGATTTTGAAGAATTAGTTAAAGAAAAGTTAGAAATTGTGAAAATGGATCATGCATTCCTATCAAGGAGTGTAAATCAAGGATTTTCCGGAGGTGAAAAAAAAAGAAATGAGATTCTGCAAATGGCTTTACTTGAGCCCAAGATAGCAATATTAGATGAGACCGATTCTGGTCTAGATATTGATGCTCTAAGAATAGTGGCATCAGGAATCAAAAAAATATCTAATGCACAAACTGGAATTATACTTATTACCCACTATCAAAGATTATTAGATGAAATTAAACCAAATTATGTCCATGTTATGTCAGACGGACAAATCATAAAAACTGGTGAAAGTAATCTTGCGCTAGAGCTTGAGGAAAAAGGGTACGAATGGACTGATAACTTTATAAAAGAGACCTAAATCAATGGAAATTATTGAAAAAATAAAAACTAATAAATCGACTGATAACTTAACAGAAATACAAAAAATCTGTCTAGATAAATTACAATCGAGTCCTCTCCCGAATCCTAAAAGTGAACAATGGAGACTTTCAAATAAATCAAAATTTTCAAACTTTTTAAACTACTCGGTTAATGAAAAAAATCCAAAATTTGATATACCTTTTCCGAACACTTCTCGAAGTTCTATTAGGTTAGTAATTGGTGATGATTGCCAAATTAATTTAATAGAAGAAAATTATTCAATAAAGCAACTAAGTGAGGATAAATTAGTTAAATATCTAAAGGAACAGATATCTTATTTTGATCAAAACGAAAATTGGAGTGACTTACTAAATCTTTCTTTAAACTGTACAAAGAATACCTTGGGATTAAAAATAACTGGATCAGAAATCCCTCCTATTGAAATCTTTAGTCACGCATCAAGTAATTCTTTAAACGCAAAAACTCTCGTAATATTTTTAGAAAAGAATTGTGATATTGATTTATTACAAATAAATCTTGGTAAAGACAACTCTTCATTATCTCAATCAACGTTCTTTTGTTTAGAAGAAAATAGTTCCGTAAACCATGGTATTGTTTCTTACGGTGAAAACAAATCAAATTTATTAAAATCTCTCAATGTAATTCAACAAAAAAATAGCGAATACAATTTAGGATCTTTACATTTCAAATTTAATTATGCAAGATTTGAAATTCGTATTAAGCAATCTGAAGGAAACGCAAAAACCAATATCAAAGGTATGCAAATAACAAAAAAAGATGAACAAATTTCTACTTATACAAAAATAGACTTTAATGGCCCAAATGGATTTCTTGATCAAATAAATAAATCGCTTGCTGACGACAAATCACATGCAATATTCGAAGGTTCAATAATTGTTCCGAAAATTGCTCAAAAAACTGATGCTTCTCAATTAAGCAGAAATTTACTTTTATCAAATCTCGCACAAATAGATACCAAACCTCAATTAGAAATAATTGCTGATGATGTCAAATGCAAACATGGAGCTACAATTTCACAACTTAATGAAGAAGAACTTTTTTATATGCGAACAAGAGGGATCACATTAACAGAAGCAAGTAAACTACAATTAAGTTCTTACTTTCAAGAAATAATTTCATTTATTCCCGTTTCAAAAGATAGATGGGATTTGCTTGATAAACTTTTAAATGAAAAATAATGGAAACAATTCAAAATTTTCCTGAAATAGCGAAGAAAGACTTTCCTCTTTTAAATAAGAACTTAAAAAGTAGTGAGCAAATTATTTATTTAGACCATGCTGCGACCACTCAAAAACCAATACAAGTTTTAGAAAAAATTAATGAATACTATAGTCACTTTAATGCCAATGTACATAGAGGAGCACATCAATTAAGTGCTAAAGCGACTGAAGAATTTGAAAATGCAAGATATTTAATTAGCAAATACATAAAAGCGAATTCAACAAAAGAAATTATTTTCACAAGAAATGCTACTGAGGCAATCAATCTAGCAGCTAGAACATGGGGCGAATCTTCATTAAGAGAAAACGATGAAATTCTCTTATCAATAATGGAACATCATAGCAATATTGTTCCATGGCAAATGGTTGCAGCAAAAAATAAATGCAAATTAAAATTTATAGGTATAGATAAAAATGGGCAATTAGATATAGACGATTTTAAATCAAAATTAACATCTAGAACTAAGCTTGTTAGCCTAGTACATGTTAGTAATACTCTAGGTTGCTGTAATCCAATCAAAGAGATCACTAAATTAGCTAAACAAAAAGGTTCTTTAGTTTTAATAGATGCATGTCAAAGTTTGGCCCATCAAAAACTTGATGTGATTGATCTTGATATAGATTTTTTAGCAGGATCAGGACATAAACTTTGCGGTCCTACAGGTATTGGTTTCCTTTGGGCAAAAGAAGAAATCCTAGAAAAAATTCCTCCTCTCTTTGGAGGCGGCGAAATGATTCAAGATGTTTTTGAAGAGACAAGTACTTGGGCAGAGCTACCACATAAATTTGAAGCTGGAACGCCAGCCATTGCAGAAGCAATAGGTCTTGCAGAAGCAATTAATTATATAAACACTATTGGATTGAATGAAATTAATGAATATGAAAAGACTATTACTAAATATTTATTTGAAAAATTAAATGAAATAGAAAATATTGAAATTATTGGTCCATCGCCCGAGATAGATCCAGACAGAGCATCACTTGCCACCTTTTATGTAAAAAATATACATTCAAACGATATTGCTGAAATTCTTGATTCAAAAGGAATTTGCATCAGAAGTGGGCATCATTGCTGTCAACCTCTTCACAGATACATTGGAATTAAATCTACGGCTAGAATTAGCATGAATTTCACAACCAATAAGGAGGAAATTGATATATTTATAGAAAAATTAAAAGATACTATTAATTTTCTAAAAATCAATTCTTAAATATTCAAAGCATTTTTTAAAAATTCCTGAGATTTTTGCATTACTACTTTTTTATTTTCAATATTTTTAAACCCATGCCCCTCATTTTCAAAAAAAATAACTTCTGAATATTTATTATTTCGGATCAAAATTTCTTTAATTTTGAGAGTTTGTTCATAAGAAATAACTTGATCTTTTTTTCCATGAAACAATAGGACAGGTTTTTTTATTTTGTTAATATAATTGATCGGCGATCTATTAATATAATCATCATGATTTTTTGCATAATTTCCTACCAAAGAATTTAAATAATCTTTTTCAAACCTATGAGTGTTGTGATTCATATCTTTCAAATCAATAACGGGATATTTACAAATTGCTGCTGTAAAAATAGAACCATATAATAAACAATTAAAAGCAGTTAACCCACCAGCACTATTTCCAAAAATTACTACTTTCTCGCTATCAACCATATTTGATTTGATTAATTCAAGAGCGAGTGCTTTGCAATCATAAGAATCAACAATCCCCCACTTATAATTCAACCTCTCTCTATATACTTTGCCAAATCCTGATGATCCTCCATAATTAACTTCAGAAACAAAAAATCCCTTAGATGTCCAATATTGAACTTCAGAATGATATGTTCCATCAAAACATGAAGTTGGTCCGCTATGAGCTCTTACAAGGAGCGGTGGCCTTTTAAAATTTTCAACAAGCGGTCTATAAAGAAAAGAATGAGTAGATTGATCTTCAAAACCTTTAAACCAAAATGATTCAGGTTTTGAACAATCTTTTATATGGTCAATAAATATCTGCTCAGAAAAATTTGATAAAACTTTTTCTGCAAAATTAATTTCAAATACAATACCCAAAAAATCAGATCCATAACCTTTAAAAAGAACTTTTTCCTGAAAAACACTAAAATCACTTATAGAGGTAAAAGGAGTGGAAAATTCTTTAACGAATTGAAGATCTTTATATTGCTCAACTATTAAATTATTTTCTTTTTTTGCTAGGCAAAATAAATTTTTTTTAGTCCCTGAAAAAAATGTTATTCCCGAGACCCATTGTGGTGCTCCATATTCAGTCAAATTTCTCTCTACTCTTTTCTTAATTAAAATATTCTCAATTTCACTAACATCTAAAAACAATAAATTCCACCATCCAGAACTATCTTCAGAACATACTAAAATTGTTTCACTTATCCAATATGGTTGAAAAAAAGAAACATTTTTTTTTTCATTTATCAGCTTATTTGAGAATTTTTTTATTTTTTGTATCTCTCCAGCCAAATCTATTTGAGCAAAAAACAGATCATTTCTCTCCCAAGGCATGTAGGGAGAATCCCACTCTATCCAAGAAAGTAAGTTAGCAGAAGTATTAGAAGATAATTCGCCAGCAAAATTTTTAAATTTTTTTATTCGATGAATATCTTGTTTAGTTTTTTTTAAGTTTAAAGAAAATAAATAATCTCTATTATTAATTTCACAAATACCATACAAAAAATTTTTTTCAGAAATGACAAATGAAGAATCGAAATTTCCATCAATTGATTTAGATAGTTGTCTAGGTTCTTGAACTGAATCAAGATATTTACTTTGACTTCTGCAATTTGACGCTGCCTCTTTAAAAATTTGAAACCATACTGCCTTGGTAATCTGATCTATCCATATCAAATAAAAATTATTTTTAAAATTTAAACATTTATAAGATTTACCACCATATCCATGAAAATTATTTTTAATATTACTTTTTTTACTTGTTAATTTCTGAGGAAACGCTTCTTTGTCATTAAATGGTCTTGCAAAAATGGCATTCTCATTTTGACCTTCACCAACAACATCAATCCAAAAAATTGTATCTCTAATAATAGTTAATTCCTTAAAAGCTTTTTTTTTAGATTCAGTTTGCCTAACTTTTAACTGATCATCATTACTCATTTCAAAAAACTATAAAGAAAGTAAATTAAAGTGCTAGTATTTTTATAGCTAAACTCTCAATTTAAAACTTTTTTAACGTGGCAAACCATTTTTCACAACTTGCAAAAAAGTCAAGAACAAATGGAAGCACAGAAAAAATTGCAAAAGATCAAACAGGTATGCCATCTCTAGACATTTATAAACTTGGTGATGATGTATTAAGACAAAATTCCAAAAGAATAACTAAGGTTGACGAATCAATTAGAAAACTTGCTAGAGAAATGCTTCAAAGCATGTATGCTGCTAAAGGAATTGGACTTGCAGCACCTCAAATTGGTATCAACAAAGAGCTTCTTGTAATAGATGTAAATTTTGAAGATTCAGCAGCAGAACCTCTAATATTAATCAATCCAGAAATTACAGACTTTGGGACAACCCTTAATTCATATGAAGAAGGCTGCTTGAGTATACCTGGCGTCTATTTAAATGTAGTAAGACCATCAACTATAAAATTAAAATTTAGAGATGAAATGGGAAGACCTCGTAAAATGAAAGCAGATGGACTTCTGGCGAGGTGTATTCAACACGAAATGGATCACTTAAACGGAATATTATTCGTTGATAGAGTTACATCAAAAGATGATTTGAACAAAGAACTTATAAAGGAAGGTTTTAACGAAAAAGACGTCATTTCTATTAGTTAATGTAATGACGGAAACTACAATATTTCAAAAAATAATTAATGAAGAAATACCCTGCGATAAGCTTTATGAAGATGAGTTTTGTATTGCGTTTAATGATATCCAAGCGCAAGCACCAGTCCATTTTTTAGTGATTCCAAAAAAGCCTATCATTAGTTTATTAGATTGTATTGAAGAAGATGCAAATTTATTAGGGCATTTACTTTTTGTTGGTAGCAAAATAGCTAAATCAAAAAATTTAATTAATTGGAGAACAGTAATTAATACTGGAGCAGAATCGGGACAAACAGTTTTTCATTTACATATTCATTTTTTATCTGGAAGAAAAATGAATTGGCCCCCAGGTTGAAGCTCTCGAAAGAAATATTTTTGGGTTATAAATAAAGTAAAACAAAATGAATACACCAGATTCCTTAAATACAGAATCCAAAAATTTAATCAATTTAATATCAAAAAATTGGGAAGAGCTAGACCATTCACTCAAAACTAAGTTAATAAAAATTTGGAGAGTTTTAACTTATAAATGGCAATTACAAATTTTATTTAATCTACCTTTTCTTTTTTGGTGGGTATTAGATAAATCTTTCGCAAAAGTTCATAAATTTGATACAACAATCTTGAATTACTTAAATTTACCTGACTGGGCACTTACATTTATTGGCTTTGGTCAATAGACTGCTAAAAGTTATAATTTTCTTTATAAACTTGTCGAGTAATGAATAAAACAGTTAATAATAAATCCAAAATACTTTATCAATTACAAAAATTAAGAAAGCTATCTCAGCCGTTTTTTCTTCCAATAGATCAATGTAATGGATTCCAATTCATATGGCTTTTGATTTCTCTTTTATTTTGTGTTGGTGGAGTAGTACTTGTTGGTCTCACAGGAATAATCAGTTTTTTTGAAAGCTTTCAACCAATTTTTCTTGAAAAGTATTTCGGCGGTGTAGTAAGTACTGTCAATTCAATTTGGGCTGGTAGTTGGGGATTGCTTTTCTCTGCGTTATTTTTAATTGGATCAGGGAGCTTTTTTAGCTTAAGACGTCAATTAAAAAACCGTAGATGGTTACATTGGTTATTCCTTGCGATAATTGTATTAATGCTTTTAGCTGTAAACGGAATAAATGCAGGTATTGGATTCATTGCAAGAGATTTAACAAATGCTTTAGTAGAAAAACAAGAAGATGGATTTTATCGGATATTGGGGATTTACGCTTGTTGTTTCGCTGTGGCTCTACCAATACGTGTTTCCCAAATATTTTTTACATATAAGTTAGGAATAATTTGGAGAGAATGGCTTTCAAAAAGTTTAGTCAAAGATTATATGACTAATAAAGCTTATTACCAGTTAAATCCCAATGATGAAGAACAAACCGATGTAGATAATCCCGATCAAAGAATCACAGATGATACCCGAGCTTTTACCGGGCAAAGTCTCTCTTTCACATTAGGTATTTTTGATGCCCTACTAACATTTTCACTTAATATTCTAATTTTATGGAGTATTAGTACAACACTTACTTTTTCTTTATTTGGTTACGCTGCATTTGCAACTTCTATTCTCTTAATTGCCGGAAAAAATCTTGTAAAGATTGACTTTGATCAACTCAGATATGAAGCAGATTTTCGATATGGCTTAGTACATATTCGAGATAATGCTGAATCAATAGCATTTTACTCTGGGGAGAATCCTGAGCGAAGTGAAACTGAAAGACGCTTAGGTGAAGTAGTGAGAAACTTTAATTTACTGATTATATGGAGAGTAATAATAGACGTCATGAGAAGATCCATTAATTATGCTGGAAATTTCTTTCCATATTTAATAATGGCAATCCCTTACTTTAAAGGTGATATTGATTATGGACGCTTTATTCAGGCAAGCTTTGCATTTGGAATGGTTGAAGGTTCGTTATTTTTCATTGTTAATCAAATCGAAGAACTTGCAAAATTTACTGCTGGTATTGGCAGATTAGAAGGATTCCAATCAAAAGTTGAATCCATTAGTCAAACCAACCCAACAAGCAATCAAAACGTTATTTCAGATTACCCCTCAATTCTTATTAATAATGCTGACCTTTGTCCACCAGGATCAAATAAAACAATAATTAAAAATTTAAATTTGAGCATCGACAATAATCAATCACTTCTGGTTGTAGGACCATCTGGGTGCGGAAAAACATCTTTACTAAGAATGATTAGTGGTTTATGGGAACCCGATCAGGGAGTAATTAAAAAACCAAAAATTGGGGAATTATTATTCATACCTCAAAAACCATATATGTTACTTGGTTCTTTAAGAGAACAATTATGTTATCCCACAGAAGTTAAGAAATTTAGTGATGAACATCTTACTTCCGTACTTCATGAAGTAAATTTAAAAACCTTAGTGGATCGGTATCCTAATCTTGATATCAAACAAGATTGGCCACGAATTCTTTCCCTAGGCGAGCAACAAAGATTGGCTTTTGCAAGACTCTTATTAAATTCTCCAAGATTTGCAGTACTTGATGAAGCGACAAGTGCTTTAGATATTGACACAGAAAAAAAACTATATAGTTTACTAAAGGAACGAGAACTTTCTCTTATTAGTGTTGGACATAGGCCTAGCTTAAAAGATTTTCACGAGAATATTTTAGAATTAAATGGACAAGGAGACTGGAAATTATTGACTTCTGATAAGTATAATTTTAAGGATTAACAAAAAAAATGAATTCTAAAGAAGAACAAACTAACTCAGAAGTCACTAATTTAGAGAATGAGAGTTTTATAGAACAGCAGAATGATCCAAATTACATCAGTGAACAAATTGGAGATAATAAATTAGATGAAAAATCTATAGAAATTAAAGATGAATATAAATTTGGGTGGAGTAGTTATTCTGAAATAACTAATGGAAGATTTGCAATGATTGGCTTCCTTGCAATATTATTAATCGAATTATGTAGTAAACAATCTTTTTTAAGATGGGCTGGAATCTTATAATTAATCATCAAATCTAGAACTGTTATCTCTAGGTTTCTTTTTATTTATTCCAACGTTATATCTACTATTTTGATTTTTTGAACTTGATCTAGCTGAGGAGCTTACTCTACGAGTCTGCCGTGGTTTTTTGGCTTGATTAGAATCTTTAAATGAAGCATCTTCTACTTGAGCTGTTGAAGTTTGCTGTCTAATAGGAGATCTTGTAGGTTTCTTTCTTAATGGAGAAGAATCATCTGGAGTAGAAATATCACCTTGCATAGAAGAAGCTGTACGATTCATTCTGGGTCTTGACCCTGTTTTAACTTCATCGCGAGATAAATTTCGTCTCTCACCAAAGTTATTTCTTGCTGATTGATTACTATTTCTATCTTCAGAAGTCTTTCTTCTCCTTCTTATGGGTTCGTCATTTTCAAACTGACTTATTTCCCTTGTAGATGACCTGCTTCTACTTGCTGCAGCAGAGGGTATAGCTCTTGAAACATTCCTCCTACGAGAACTCCCCTCTGTATAGTCTTCTTCAAATTCATCTTCTTGAGGTTTAAATCTTCTAGATGGTCTTTCAGCTTCTTCAAACCTATCGTAATCATCATTAAATCGGCCTCTAGAATTTCTGGGCACATCAGCAATAGGATCATCATCAAAATAAGATGACCTTCGAGCTTGATCAGTAGCAACTCCCCTCAATCGCACACTCTCATATGCGAAAAAAACTGTAGTACCTGCTAGTAAAAACTGACCAAACTGAAGGATAGGATCTAACCTCCAGCCCTGAAAAAATAATATTCCTCCGCACAAAAGTCCAATTGCTGCGAAGAAAACGTCATAATCCCTTGCTAAGGCTGGTTTAAAAGACCTCAAAAAATAAAGGCCTCCTCCACAAACAGCGAGAACTATACCAACAATACTGGCCCAATTGAGACTAGCATTGACCACATTCTTTCTCCAAAATTTATTTTTAAAAGGGGTACTTAAATCACCCTATATATATAGTGTACTTAAAACTTCTACAAAAACTAGCGTCTTCCAGTAGAAGTACGATCGAGGGAATCTTTTTGACTAACAAAAATCAAAAATGCAGTAGCTGGAATAACGATAAGTAAAGCAGCGGCAATAAAACTACCTATCATTCCAACTGCGGAATTATTTGCAACTTCAGCAGAAAAGTCTGCGGCTAGTAATAAATTTGAGATTTGAAACACTTTTTAAATATTAAATTCTCAATTTATAATACGAATTAAATACGTTTCAATGGGTTATTTATTAAGATGAATTAAATAATTGTGATTTCCTTGCTTGTAAACTCTCTTCAAATTTTAGATGTTAGTTTAGGAATTTCTCTTTCATATCTAACTATAGTTTTCCTTATAAGATTAATTCTTACTTGGTACCCAAAAATTGATTTAAGTAAAGGTTTATGGTTATTAATTTCAATACCATCAAGCTCTATTCTCAATTTAACAAGAAAACTTATTCCTCCTATTGGAGGAGTTGATGTTGGACCGGTAATTTGGATTGGAATTATAAGCTTTTTAAGAGAGATTTTAGTCGGTCAGCAAGGTATTATAAAACTTGCATTGCTTTCATATATTTCATAGAAATCATTTAATTATTTCTTAGTAATTTGGCAATAATTCTTCTTCTACATATTTAGTATGAATCTTACCTTCTTTAAATTTAGATTTATTTAGTAAGGTGAGATGAAAGTTAATTGTTGTAGGGATACCCGTTACTGCGCATTCATTTAAAGCCCTATTCATACGTTTAATTGCAGTATTACGATCTTTACCCCAGACTATTAATTTACCAATTAATGAGTCATAGAAAGGAGGTATTTCATAGCCTGTATACACATGACTATCCACCCTTACACCGGGACCACCTGGAGGGAGCCACCCAGTTATTTTTCCAGGCGATGGTCGGAAATTATGAGAAGGATCTTCAGCGTTGATTCTACATTCAATAGCATGACCGTTCAAATGAATATCATCCTGATTAAATTCCAAGTTTGCCCCACTTGCGATTTTAATTTGCTCAGCTATTAAATCAACTCCCGTAACCATTTCAGTAACAGGATGTTCAACTTGAATCCTAGTATTCATTTCCATAAAATAAAAATTATCATCATCATCAACTAAAAATTCAACTGTCCCCGCTCCTTCGTAACCGATACTTTTTGCAGCAGCAATAGCTGCGTTTCCCATTTTTTTTCTTAGCTCAGTGTTGATTGCAGGACTAGGAGACTCTTCTAATAACTTCTGATGTCTTCTTTGAACTGAACAATCTCGCTCTCCTAAATGGACGACATTACCAGACCTATCCGCTAAAATTTGAATCTCTACATGTCTTGGCTTTTTTATAAATTTCTCCATATATAAACCATCATTACCAAAAGCTGCTTCTGCTTCGCCTTGAGCTGCTTTAAACATTTTTTCTAGATTATCAGAGTTTTCAACCAACCTCATACCTCTTCCACCTCCTCCAGCAGTCGCTTTAATAATTACGGGATAGCCAATATCATCTGCCAATTTATAAGCCTCATCAATATTTGATAATAAGCCCTTACTACCAGGTACTGTTGGAACTCCAACTTGTTCCATAGTTTCTTTCGCTGTAGATTTATCCCCCATAGATCTAATGGCTTTAGGAGATGGACCAATAAAAACTATGCCGTGATCGTTACACATCTCAGCAAATTTATCATTTTCAGCAAGAAATCCATAACCAGGATGAATAGCATCAACTCCTCTCGATGTAGCAGCAGCAAGTATATTTGGAATATTTAAATAACTCTTATTACTTAATGAATCTCCGACGCAAACTGCTTCATCCGCAAGCTGAACATGCAATGCTCTTTTATCTATAGTGCTAAAAACTGCAACGGTTGCAATACCTAGTTCTCTACAACTTCTGACAATTCGTAAAGCTATTTCTCCACGATTAGCAATTAAAACTTTTTCAATCATTATAAAAATTAAATTGAAGAAATGAAAATGACTTAAAATAAAAATTATTTGCCAAAGGATTTAACAAAATTTTTTTAGTGTTCAAAGGACATTTTTTACAATACAACCTAGAACGTTATATATGTATAAATATTTGTTTTATGCAATAGAAAAATAATCCATCATATTCAAAAATACTCTCTTAGAACTACATGCTTATTTCAGCCAATAATGTATGATATTTTTAAGGTTTAGGTATCCCCCGGTTGCTGAAAACCCTTTGCGGACGTGGCGGAATTGGTAGACGCGCACGTCTAAGGAGCGTGTGGCTTCGGCCTTGCGAGTTCAAGTCTCGCCGTCCGCATTTAATTTATTCTGGTTTAACTGCAATGAAAAAAAAATTAGTTGCAGTAGTCATAGTTTCAAATGGTCCTGGTGAATTATCTACATGGGTAAATCCCGTAGTAGATGAACTTAACAAAATAAATAAATCACTATGTGATGATGATAAACATGATTTCGCTCTTAGGTTAGTTCTTGTTCCTTGCCCAAATGCCACTGGTAAAGAATTTTTCGTTGCAAATTCATGGAATAAATTCGAATTAATTACAAAATCCAAAAGTTTTTGGAAATTATTAATCAAGCCACATTCTTTTGCTAATTGGCCAAAAAAAGGGGTAGTTATTTTCCTTGGTGGGGATCAATTGTGGAGCATTTTATTAGCTAAAAGATTAGGTTATTTAAATATCACATATGCTGAATGGATTTCGCGATGGCCTAAATGGACGAACGAAATTGCTGCTATGAATGAGAAAGTAAAAGAGTTAATACCTAAAAGATATAAACATAAATGTAAAGTCATTGGCGATTTGATGGCAGATATTGAACTTAATAGAGAAGTACCGTTAAGAAATAAAGACAAACACTACATTGCATTGTTGCCTGGCTCTAAGAAAGCAAAGCTTTCTGTTGGAATTCCTTTCTTCTTAGAAGTTGCAGATCATATCGCTGAAGAAAATCAAAATATAAATTTTTTAATCCCCATTGCCCCAACTACTGATAAAAGTGAATATTTGTTTTTTCAAAGCAACAAAAATCCAATTGCTAAATATTACTCATCAAAAATCAAAACAATTAAAAATCTAAAAGACTCTCGTTTTGATTATGTAATTGAAACATCAAAAAATACAAAGATTTATCTAATCAAGAAACACCCTTGCTATGAAATATTAAAAGAATGTGATCTTGCAATTACAACTATAGGAGCAAATACTGCAGAATTAGCAGCAATTACTCTTCCAATGTTAGTTATTCTTCCAACTCAACATTTAAATATGATGAATGCCTGGGATGGCATTTTTGGAGTAATTGCAAAAATTTCATTCATCAATAGATTCCTAACTTTTATAATTAAAAATTTTTATTTTAAAAAAAAGAAGTTTTTTGCTTGGCCAAATATTAAAGCTAAAAGAATGATTGTCCCTGAAAGGATAGGTAATATTTCTCCAAGAAAAATTGCAAAAGAAGTATTATTTCTTATTAAAAATAAAGATCAATTAAAAAGAATTAGGGATAATCTACATAAAGAAAGAGGTGAAAAAGGTGCAGCAAAAAAACTTGCTTCTATAATTATTAATTCAATAAATAAACTTTAACAATTACCAGGGATCATCAATTTCAAACTTTTCTGATTTTTTATTATCTTGAGCTAAATTTTGTTCATCTAATGGTTCAATATCTAAAGTTTCAGTGGCATTTTGAACTGGTCTTTTAGAAGCTAAATTAGTAGTTGATTGTTTCTTTTGCTTAAAATCAATATTGTCTTTTTCATCTTTTTGATAAACACTATTTTGATCCTCGATCTGATCAGAATAATCATTTTCCACATATAGCTTTTTTCTATTTATTTCCTCTGAAGAACCCTTTATTTCAACGTATTCAAGTTCATCTTCATAATCATCTTCATAATCATCTTCATAATCATCTTGTTCAACAACTTCTTCATATTCCTCGATAAAATTGTTTTGCTGTTGTGATTCAGAACCTGAAAGTAACTGATTTTCAACAGGTACAAGATTTGCTGAGTATCCATTTACTTCTCTTTCATCCCATGAAGAACCCCCGACTCCAAGTTTCTCAAGCAATCCACTACTTAGTTGCTTCAATTTCTCTTCAGCACCTTCATAAACAATAATCCTATCGGTACCACTACTTACAATTTCCTCAACAGGTATTTCCCAAGTACTTAAAACTCCCTCACCTAAAAGCGGAACACCAACAGCACCCATAACAAGAGATATCAAATCACCAGTCTCAATATCAAATGAAAAGCCAAGAACTCTACCTAAAAGTTGTCCAGATTCTGTGATCACCTGACAATTAATTACCTTCCCATATCTTTCTGGAGAAAAACTCTCACTCAAAGAATCTAGGGAATCAACTAATATGACATCTCCAACTTGCTTTATACTTTCTAAAGGCATCCATTTTGGCAAACCTGGTAAAAATCTTGTCAGTGGATTATCCCTTAGTCCCAAAGCAACCACCTCTCTTCTATCGATATCAACAACAACTTCGCCAACTACGCCTAGCCGCCTCCCAGTATCAGTAGTTATCACTTGTGTTCCCATTAATTCTGACCTCAACCATAAACGTTCGCTAGGAACCGAGTTAGGGAGATTCTGATTATTAGATGTGTTAGACAAGCTCATAAATTTCTTTTTATCATTCTGACGTATAAATTTAAAAAAGTGTGTTTATGCAGCATTTGGTAACCCAAGAACTTGAGTATTAGCTCCTCTTGCTTGCGCAACCCCAATTGTTCGTTCAGATGCACTAATCATAGGCCTTCTATGACTTACAACTATAAATTGAGCATTTGATGACTGATTAGATATTAATTTTGACAATCTTTCAACATTTATTCCATCTAAGAAACTATCAACCTCATCTAATGCATAAAAAGGTGAAGGTTTATACTTTTGCAAAGCAAATAAAAAACTTAAAGCAGTTAAAGATTTTTCACCACCTGACATAGAGGCTAATCTTCTGACATTTTTACCCTTAGGATGAGCCACTAAAGTTAATCCCCCTTCTAAAGGAGAATTAGGATTTTCAAGTTGAAGACATCCATCTCCATCAGATAAATTTGCAAAAATTTCTCTAAAATGTTTATCTACTTCTGTAAATGCTTGCATAAAAGCCTCCTGACGCATCGTAGATACAGTTTCTATTCTCAGCAATAATTCAGATCTTTCATTAGATAGAATTTCTAATTTTTCTCTCAAACCACTTAATCTCTCAATTAATTCTTCTAATTCATCAAGAGCCAACATATTAACAGGTTCTAAGCTTTGTAGTTTTGCATTTATGATTGAGATTTCTGATTGCATAAATTCAAGACTTTTCCCTACATATTCTCCAAACTGCGGGTAAGGATTAGGTAGATCTTTTTTATAATTTTCTAATTTTATTTTCTCGATCCTCATCTCTTCTTTAAGAGATTGCATATCTCTTTCAAGATATTCAAGCTTCAACAGATAGTTATTATATTCTTGCCTTTTATTTGAAATTGAAGAGTTTAATTCATCTCTTTTCCTCCTCAATAAACCTAAATCCTTCTCTAGAGAATTTTTTTGATTATCAAGATCTAAAAGCTCTTTTTTTAATTCATCTCTTTTTTCTATCCATTCACTATGAGCAATTGCAAGTTGTTTAATAGATTCCTGCAAGTTTTTTTCTTGTAGTAAAGTAATTTTTAACGAATTATTGATACGCTCTTTCTTTAAAGCAAATTGATTCTTTTTATCTAGTAAAGTATCTCTCTCATTAACAAGTAATTCAAGTTTTTTATCAAGATTATTAAAGTCGTTATTAAAAGCTATTAATGATGATTTTTGATTTTTTTCATAATTAGCCTTTTGAATGGTTTGTAATTGATCAAACTTATCAAGATAAGGCTTCAATTCATTTTTTAAATGGTCTAACTCGTTAACTAATAAATTATTCGCAGTATCAAGTTTATTTAATCTCGATTTACAACTCTCAATTCTTTGCGAAACAGCCTTAAGAGAATCTTGATTTACTTCAATTTCTTTATTAAATGAGGCACAATCCTCAATTATTTGACTACGGTTAGAATTTAATTTACTAAGTCTATTATTTTTTATTATCAAATCATTATTTGACTCTTTTAAAGCTTCTTCGATGACTAATAATCTTTCTTTTATAGGACTGGAATCATCAGTATCATTGTTAACTCCAAACCTATAAGCCAAATCTTTGTTTAATTTACTGCCTCCTGTAATAGCACCACTTGCTTCTAATAATTCCCCACTTAAGGTAACCAACCTTTTTTTTTGTGTAGATAACCTAGCTGTGGATAAGTCTGAAAAAACCAAAGTATCTCCAAAAACATATCGAAAAACATCTGAATAAACTTCATCAAAAGTAATTAGATTAATAGCTTTATCAATAAATCCATTCTCCCTGTTATTTTCAAATCTTGAAATTGCATAATTCTTTTTTTGACTTTTAATTCTATTTAAAGGTAAGAAAGTCAATCTTCCCGCTTTCTTCTTTTTAAGGATTTCAATTGCTTTAGCAGCAATATGATCATTATCAACAACAATTTGTCCTAATCTATTTCCAGCAGCAATTTCTAATGCATATCTATTTTTCTCACTGACCTCTCCAAGTTGAGCTACATAACCATGTATACCCTCTAACCCTGCTTCTAAGAGAATTCTAAGAGCATGTGAACCTCTAGATTCATTTAAAGCTTCCTTCCTGCTTTCGAATCTAGATAAATCCTTTTCAAGCCTTAATTGCTCGTTGTTTAGCCTTGATTTAGTTTTAATTAATAAATCAATTTCATTTTTTAAAGAATTAATTTCTGAGCTATTAATTACCAAGTTTTTATTATTTGTATCGGATGTCTCTTTTTTTCTTTGATTTCCCTCAAAAAGTCTCTGCTTTTCTAAGTCTAAGGAGTCAATGTGAGACAAAATCTCATCTTTTTGAATATTATTTTGAATAATTTCCTCTTCAATTTTCCTTTTGTTTATTTCCAAAGGATTAATTTGATTTTTTATATTTTCAAGCTCAGCATTTAATTTGATACTTTGTTTTGAAAATTCTCCAGATTCCCCAGCCGCATCAGAAAGTTTTTTTCTGGATAGTTTGTGTTTTAGAGTGAGATCATCTATTTGCAAGTTCAATTGATTTAAAAAATTATCATCGAAATTTTCTTGTCTCATCTTTTCTGACTCGATATTCCTCTTAGAAATTGCAATTTCATCTCTCTGCTTTTGTAATTTAATACCTTCTTCTTTATTCAGACTTGATGTCCTATCAAGTTCTCTCAAGCTAGAATTAATACTTCCAATATCAGAATTGACTTTTATCAATTTATCCTCTCCTTTCTCCTTAAGCTCATCAACCAGTATTGTCAAAGCATCTTCTAAGACTGATATTTCTTTACTAATAGATTCTTTTTGTTTATTAAATAAAATTTTATTTTTTTCAATTTCACTTCCTTTTTTTTCTATAGATTCAACATGCTTAACTTGTTTATCAAAAATAAGAACTTTCTCTAATTCCATGATTTGTAGTAGTTTTGCCTTTAACTCTTTATATCGCTTTGCTTTTTCACATTCTTTTTCAAGCTTACTCTTACTAGATTGCAATTCATTTTCTAAAATTTCACATCTTTCTTGTCTTTCGAAAACGTCATTTAATTTTGCATTAGTTTGTTCTATTCTTGTATCAAAAAGTGCTACTCCTGCTAATTCATCAATAAGGTTTCTCCTCTCCTTATTATTCATTGATACTATTCTTGTTACATCACCCTGCATAACAACATTGCTGCCCTCAGGGTCAACACTAATATCTCTTAATATTCTCTGTATTTGCTGTAAGGTACATTGTTTTCCATCAGAGGTATAAGTAGAAGCATAAGAACCACCTGGCATAAGTCTTAATTTTCTAGAAACTACCCATTCTTTTTGACCTTTATTAAGGGCAATTTCTTCTTCTTCTAGTTCCAAA
The DNA here is from genome assembly GCA_003280885.1 of Prochlorococcus sp. AG-355-J04. GTDB lineage: Bacteria > Cyanobacteriota > Cyanobacteriia > PCC-6307 > Cyanobiaceae > Prochlorococcus_A. Next base: position 22,152 of record QCDN01000001.1, read on the forward strand.
GGCGGAAGGTCCTCTCTGGGGGACCAATCTTGAATATTAAATTTTACTGATACAGATGTTTCTGATGACTTACCCTCTTTAACTTTGGAGTTATTTATTAGATCTGGTAATCTTTCAGCCCTCATTCCTCTACTATTAGCTAGACCTAAACAGAATAAAATTCCATCTAAAATATTACTTTTCCCAGAACCGTTAGGACCCGTAACCACTGTGAAACCCTCTTCAAGAGGAATTTTTATATTTCCCCCGAAAGATTTAAAATTTTCAAACTCGACCTGATTGATATGTACCAATCTCAAGTCTCAATAGCTAAATAAGAATAACTAATTTGCAAAAATTCTCAATAGAAATATTACGTTTATTTATAAATTAATATTAATAATTTTTGCTCAATCTACAAAAATTACCCGAAATTTCAAACAAACCATTAAGAAGTTCGCCATCCAAAGTGAATCGATAATATTCAGAGTCCAATTTATCAGCAACGATTTTAAATATTCCATGATCAATTCTTTTTACAAACCCTCTATTATCAGAAAGTTCATGTTCTATCCTTGATAACCATACAAGTCTATGATTTGGCTGCTTAAAAATCTCTATAGAAGCTTGATTTAATAACGGTAGTTTTAAAAATTTCCAAGTTAAACAATCTATTCCATTTTCAACGAGAAAATCATAATGAATATCCACAGAGTTAGCAGAATTAACTTTATGTTCAAGCAAAACCCATTTATTCATTATCTAATTGATAAATAAATCGAATCTATTTTCAAAAAAAGTTGAGATAAAAATATTTTTTCTTAAAGATAGTTCCTGTTATTCAATTACTTGCATCAGGAACAAATCTTAAAGCAATGAATAGCAAACTTCCAGCTCCAGCGATAGCTGCAGCTACTAATCCAAAATCTGTAGGGATTGTGCGAGATGCAAAAATTAATGATGCAAATGTAATATCCATGATGAAATTTAAACTCATTTGATAAATTCAGTAATAGCTTAACAAAACCTTCTTGCAGAACAGAGTAGATAAATAAAATGTAAATAAAATTTTATATGTTTTTATTCTATATAAATCGAACAATTCTTTAGATAAGGGTTCCAAATTAAGAAAATAGGGTCTAATCTTAAAGTAAATAAGTTTAAATAATGGAGACTTACCATCCTCCCAAAGAAGTAGAAGAAAAAGAAAATAACTCTGATCTTCCTGAAAAAGAAGTTATTTCGGAAAAATGGTTACTTGAAAAAATTGACAGTTTAATACCTTTAATAAAAGAAAAATGGCCTAACATTGCTCAACAAACCCTTGAAGCCACAAAAGGGAGTATTGATGATTTAGTTGAAGTTATAGCTAGCCATAGTGGAACATCAGCAATTGGAATAAAAAGCCAACTATTTGAAATCATTGATTCAATAAGAGAAAACAATTGGGAAATATCAGAAAAAATTGAACCTATCGAAAGTCAATTAGAAGAATTATTAGAAGAACTTAACAATACACTTAGACCAAAAATAGAAAATCCAATAAGAAAAAAACCACTATTATCTATTGCTATCGCTGCTGGTATTGGTTTACTAATAGGAACCCTCCTAAACAGTGGCAGAAAATAATATGGAAAAACCAAAAAATAAAAACTTTGCAAATACCGCTTCAAGAATTTCAGCGATCGCAAGCTCAGTGATGGATTTGCATGTAAGAATAGCTCTTCAAGAGGTAGATAGAGAAAAAAGAAGATTAATTAGTGGTGGAATATTTTTGGCAATTGGCAGCATATTATTATTATTAGTAATAATTTGCATCCATATTATTTTTTATCTTTTTCTAACTAAATATAATAACTGGAATATTGAATATAATTTATTTCTCATAATATTTATCGATTTATTTCTTTCAGGCTTAAGTTTGAAGCTTGGAGGCAAATTAGCCAAAGGACCTTATCTTCCTCAAACATTAGAGGGTTTAGGCAAGACAACAAAAGCCGTTTTAGGCAAAAAATAAATTACCTTATTAAATACTTTATCCATCTACAATCTATTCCCCCATTGCTAACGGGAATTTTCATTGAAGATTTCATTCTCAAATATTTTGTTAGTTTTGGATTTCCACTTAGCAGCCAAAATTCCCAACCTGAAAAATTATTCTTTAGGAAGATTCCCATTTTTTCATATAAACAAATCAATTCATTTTCATCGCCTAATTTTTTGCCGTATGGAGGATTACACAGAATAATCCCAGGTTTACATTTTAATTGGAGTTCTAAAAAATCATTATTTATAAGTTCAATATAATTTTCGAGTCCAGCCAATGATATATTTACTTTCGCCTGTTCAAAAACCTTTTTATTAATTTCACAGCCTATTATTGTTGGCAAATTTTCAAAATTTATAATTTTATTTTTTGCCTTATTTTTTTCATTAAGATAAATATCCCTCCTAAAGTCCAACCAATTCTCAAAAAGATATACTTGATCAATATTTATGGGAACTTCAAGAAATTGGTTAACTGCCTCAATTAAAAAAGTTCCTGAGCCGCACATAAAATCAATTAAAGGGACTTTGCCATTCCATTGAGTCATATTTATCAATCCAGAAGCTAAATTTTCTTTTAATGGGGCATTTCCAACTGCTGGTCTATAGCCTCTTTTGTGTAAGCTTTCCACACTACTTTGAAGACTGATAATTGCTTTATTATTATTTAAATGAAGATGAATGATAAAATCAGGATTTTCTAAAGAAATATTTGATCTTTTATTCCAAACTGCCTTTTGCAAATCAGTTATAGAATTTTTAACTTCAAGAGCAGTGAAATGCGTATGACTTAAGGAAGATGTTCTCCCAGTTACTTGAACATTAAACGTTTTTTCATAGTGCAACCAATTTAACCAATCAAATGAATCTCTAACCCCTTCATATAAAGATTGCTTGTCATAGCAATTAAAACTGGTAATTTCTCTATAAAAACGAAAAGCTAATCTGGAATAAAAATGAACTCTATAAAAAGTTTCAAAATCACACTCAAAATTAATAAATCGTTTATGAGTATTAATATTAAAACCACCTAAATTTGAAATTTCTTTAGCTAAATATTTCTCTAGTCCTTCTGGAGCTGATGCCACTACATACATATACGATAAAACTTAAAAAAACTATTCAATACTCATTTTGCCTGTCAGAATATAAATGTCCAATTGGACTAGGTGATCTCAACCGATGTTTCGGACAGCGGTTCGATTCCGCTCAACTCCACTATTTGGGGTTGTAATGGTTTCGACGGGGCATAAGGAAGGTGACTGAAGCCGGCTCGGTTAGAGCAAAAACACAAATGCTAACAAAATCGTTAGTTTCTCCCGTCAAACAGCACCAGTTGCTGCTTGATCCTTAAGGAGATGGGGTCATATCAGCCTTATCAACCAAATGATACACGGAGTCTGGAAGGACTCCACTTTTTTAAATAAATAAAAATTTGTAGTAGATAATTTATTAGTGTGTAAATATTGCTGCAGTTGTTTGTATTAAAAAAAAAATTTTTAATTTTATGAGTATAAATACTGAGAAGATTGATTGTAAATTAATTTATCTTATTAGAAACCCAAATCCTGCACAATGGAACCTAATAAAAACCTTGATGACTTGATAATAAATCTGAAACCTAAAGTTATTAGATTCACTGGCGAAAAATTTCCCACTGAACTATGAAATAATAGTTGTCAAATAAAAAAAAATAAAAAGATAACTAGCTAAAAATTTAATTAAATACTTGAAAAAGGATTTTTAGGCATTTTTTTTAAACATTTTTTTGATAATTCCTGAAGTACTTTAAATTCATTTTTATTTAAATTCCACTTGAATACATTCGATACATCAATAACTTGAGATTTTTTTCGCATTCCAACGAGTGGAATTACTCCTTGATAACAACACCAATTAATTGCTACTTGCGCTTGAGAAACTGATCTTTGATTTGCAATTCTTTTTAAAGACCTCCGCAATTCATATGTTGGTTTTTTATAGTTTTCAAATAAAACATTACGAATAAAACTTTTTTCTTTATTTTCTTCTTTATCTGGATCAATACAAAGTATTCCAAAGGACAAAGGACTATAAGCAAAGAAATCAATATTATTTTCTTCGCAAATTTTTTTTACCCGATATTGTTTTCCTAAATCGGGTGCAAGCAAAGAAAACTGTATCTGAACACTCTTTATGCTCTGATCTCTTTTTGCCAAGAAATTAATTAATTTCATCAATCTTTTAGGGCCTATGTTTGATAAGCCTATTTGAAAATCAAAGCCTTCATCTTTTAAATCGCAAAGATTATTCAAAAGCCCTAATTCCTGCCAAGGATTGTATTTTGCAGTTGACCAATGTAATTGCACTATATCTAATTTATTATTAAGTCTTTCTAAACTTTTCATAAAAGGTTTATTAAAACCTCTGTTACCTATTCTCCAGGGATAAGGTGCAAGTTTGGTTGCTACTTGAATTCTTTTTTTCTTTGCTGAAGGAGTATTTAGTAAAAATTTGCCTATCAACAATTCACTTCTACCCTGAAGATTCCCAGTACCGTAAGAATCTGCAGTATCAATTAGATCGAAACCTCTTCGTAACGCTTCATCATATGTCTCACGTAAATCATCGTCATTTGTAGATTGGTAATTCCAAAAAAACTTATTCCCCCAAGACCAAGTGCCTAATCCAATTCTTTTCTTCACTAGCAAATTTAAATAAGGAACTTTATAAGGTTATCTAAAAATATTAACTTCTTTAAAATATTTCAAAAAATAAGTTTTAAAGCATTAAAAACCAATTTCTCTTGACATTAAGAAATTATTCTCCAAAGTAAGAGAAATAAAAATAAAAAATTGTTCATTACTGTTTGCGGACAAAAAGGAGGTGTGGCCAAGACCTGCACAAGTATTCACCTTGCTAGTGTTTGGCACTCTGAAGGTAAAAAAGTTTGCATAGTCGATGCTGACAAAAATAGATCTGCTTTAGCATACGCATCAAGAGGCAATCTTCCATTTCCAGTTTTCCCCGTCAGTTCAGCTGCTAAAGCATCAAGATCATCAGAAATTGTAATAACTGATGGCCAGGCTAGCAGTGATCAAGAAGAACTTAAACACTTAGCGTATGGTTCAGATTTAGTTATCTTACCTACAACTGCAAAAGCAAGATCAGTAGAATTAACTGTTGAACTAGCTAATTTATTAAGCAACTTAAAAGTTAACCATGCAGTAGTAATAGTAAAAGTTGATTTTAGACAGCAAAAAGCAGCTCAACAAGCCAAAGCAGCTCTAGAAAATTTTGGTTTGTATGTTTTTGATACATTTATACCCCTACTTTCAGCGTTTGATAAAGCAGAAGCCTCGGGCAATGCTGTATTTGAAGCTGTAGACGATTTAGGTAGATCAGATCCTCGTCGAATGACGGGCTGGTCTGCTTATTGTTCAATTGCCTCACAAATTCCATGCCTGATTTCGAAGCCCTTATCCGACAACAACAACTTAAACAACCAACAACCAATCAGCGCTTAAAAGTAGTTGATTCTCCTAATTTTAAAAAAGAAGAAGAAAAAAACGAAGAAACAATAATTAGACAGTCTGGATTATTAGTTAATTTTTTTGGAGGTTTTATAGGCTCTGTAATTGGAACTTTAACAATACTGTTTCTTTATATAAATGAATATCTACCCTTAGATTTACTTAAACTTAAGTAGTATATTCGCTATTAATAAAAACATATAGCGTAAAAGCTAGTCATACCAATCGATCTTAAGGATTTTATTAGTGTCATATTGGTGTCATATTGTTTACGCCACCTAATCAAACCTATTGTCCCCACTAAAGAGATGTCATATTAGTGTCATAATCCAAACCATAAGTAAGCAAGAATTAAAGATTTAACAATATTTTTGTGATAGAAATAGAGAAATATTTTTGTTAGATGAAAAAGTTATTTTCTAATTTATTTTTTTTAGGTTTATTAATTCCTTTCTGTGAAGTCACGAAGGCAAATGAATATCAATTTCTTAATGCAGACGAAAGCATTATCGACAACACTCCAACTATAAAATTTTATGGGGAATCTTCATCTGGAACGGAAACTCTATTAAATACTTGGGAATCTACTACAACTAATGTAGATTCAATTCAAGCAAATTTTGAACACGCTCGTGTTGATCAATATAATGGCAAAATATATTTTGAAGTAGAAGAGGAAGGCCCTGGCACTTTTGTCACTACTAATCTTGAATATGATCTTTCAAATAATACTATTCAAAAGATGATAGATAGCGACAAAAATTTAAATAACAGGGTAATTCATTCCAAAGTAATTAGTGAAATGATTAGCAAAAATGATTCGACAGGGGTATTGAGTCTTGGAAATAATTCTTTGAAATTAAAAGAGACATCTAGTACTCAAGAAATGTGGGGTACAGATGCAAGTGGTAATAAAATTCCCATAAATATAGTGGATTCAGAATTACAAATTGATGGCACAGGAGTACAAAGTCAAATAACTTCAAACGCAACAAATATCTCCAGTAATAAGACAGATATAAGTGCTCTTGAAGGTCTAATAAGCACAAAATCAGGATCTACAACAACTGCAAGAATTGGAGATTCAACAAAAAATACTTTAGAAATAGGACCAACAACAAATCCAACAACTATTGATCAATCTGGAATTTCAGTCTCTGGCGGGAACCTTATTAAAAAAGACTCAGATGGAAATATCCATATTGGTAAAAACTCATTTGTTATTGGAGACGATGTTTTAAATGGTGCTCATCCAATTTGGGCAGAGGATGAAAATGGAACAAAGATACCTTTAAATATTTATGGTTCAGATCTTCAAATAAATGGAGTAAGCGTTCAAGGACAAATTGATACTAATACCTCTAATATCTCAACTAATACCTCTAATATCAAAAATATTGGAGAAGGAGTTGCAGGATCAACTGCTTTAACAGCAGCACTTACTGCATTACCTCAGACATCTAAAGAATCTAAATTAAGTTGCGGCGTTGGAAGCGGTGCTTACAGTAGCAGATATGCAGTTGGTTTTGGTTGTGCTTCAAAACTAAATGAGAGAGTTGATGTTAATGCTGGCGGTTCATATGTTTTCGGAGGTTCTAAATCTTATGGAGAAGGAACATTAGATAGTGGAGTCGTTAAAGCAGGATTTGTTTTTAAATTAGGGGCACTAAAAAAACCTACTCAAATCAGTATGGAAGAGAAAGAAAATTTCAAGAACAAAATTGAATCCCTTGAAGAGAAAAACAAGCAACTATTATCGAGATTAGAAAGACTCGAGAAAATTGCTCTTAGTGCAAATAGTTCAAAAGATTTAGCAATCTATAAACTTAAATAAAATTTTTATATAAACTTTTTGAAGTTAATAAATTCGTTGAAATCTACTGTCATATTAGTGTCATATCTTTTTACCATTCCTTGACTTCAACCGCAGCACAGTTGATCTCAGACTATGTAGTATATTCGCTATTTATTTCAACATACTTTTTAGAAAGATCGCACCCCCAAGCTGTGCCTTTTGATTCACCAGAATTTAGATTAATCATAATTTTTACAATATCATCTACTAAATATCTCCCTTTCATTCTGGACTTAATATAGTCTGTGACTTTTTGTGGATCATATTTATTTAACTTACCATTTTCCAAAATCTGAGCATTACCAATAAACAAATCAACGTCATTCAAATTGAATTTAACTCCTGAATTGCCTGCAGCAGAAATGATTCGTCCCCAATTCGGATCACAACCATGTATGGCAGTTTTTACCAAGGCAGAATTACAAATAGATTTCGCGAGCGTAATTGCATCATCTGTATTTTTTGCTCCTTTAACCAAAACTTCTAATAAACAATTTGCTCCCTCTCCATCCCTTGCAATTTTTTTTGCCAAGTTTTGACATATAATATCAATCCCTTTTTGGATAATTGGAAAATACCTTTTTTCAATTTTCTCTCCTGCATTTATTCCAACAAAAGAATCATTTGTGCTTGTCTCTCCATCAACTGATATTGCATTAAAAGATTTTTTAACCGCAATAGCAATCATCTTGTCCCATTCTTCTTTTTGAATACTCACATCACAGGCTAGAAAAGCAAGCATTGTAGCCATATTGGGGTAAATCATTCCTGAACCTTTTGCAAATCCTGCTATTTTTATTTTTCTACCTTGAATAATCGTCTCTATTAGAACTTTTTTAAAAGTCAAATCAGTAGTTAAAATTGCTTCTGCTGCATTTTGAAGATTATTAACCTTTAAATCACTAACTAAATTCGGTAAATTTTTTACTAAATCATTTATTTTGATTGGAACACCAATTACACCAGTTGAGCACATTAAAACTTCTTCTTCTTTTATTCCCAAAAGTTCCGCAATCTTTCCTGTAGCAATTTGAAAATGTTGAATTCCAAGATTTCCTGTACATGCATTTGCTTGACCAGAATTAATTAGTATTGCTCTTACAAAACCTGAAGTTTTTTTAATCCTTTCCTCACAAATATCCACACAAGAAGCGCGAACTATTGATTGGGTAAACATCCCACTAAAAATGCTTCCTTCTGGAGCGAGTATTAGTGCTAAATCTTTTTTACTAGAAGCTTTTAATCCAGCAGATATCCCAGCAAAAAGAAACCCCTTGGGTGTTATTTTACTGTCATCAACAAACGACCAATTGGAATCTAACTGGCTCAAACTTTTTAGTATTTTCATTCATACTAACTACTCTTTAATACTAAAGAAACATGTAATTAGATTATTATTAATTATATGGATATTCCTCAAAAATCAAAAAACAATCAAAGAAGAGTTGGCTTAACAGGAGGTATTGCCAGTGGGAAGACAACTATAACTAATTACATTAGAAAACATAAAAACATACCAATATTAGATGCAGATAATTTTTCAAGAGAATTAATCAAACCAAACACATATGGATATAAGAAAATTTTAGATTATTTTGGAAATAAAATTATTGATAATAAGAACAGTTCAGAAAGGATAATAAACAGAAAACTTTTAAGGAATATTATTTTTAAAGATTCAGAAAGTAAAGAATGGGTTGAAAACCTGCTTCACCCATTAATTAAAGAAAAAATGATAGAAAAATGCAGTCAATACAAAAATAATCAAACTATAGTATTGGTTATTCCATTATTATTTGAAGCAAAATTTGAAGATATTTGCACTGAAATATGGTTAGTTAAATGTCCTAAAGAACTTCAAAAAAAAAGACTAATCACAAGAGATAAAATAAGCGAAAAAGAAGCACATGACTCAATCAATCTTCAATTAAGTTTTGAAGAAAAAAGAAAATATGCAGACATTATTTTAGATAATACAGATGATCAAAATAAATGGATCAAAACAATAAGAGAGCTACTTTGAAGCTTTAACTATTCAATTTTTCTGCAAGAAGTTTATTTGCAAGTTTAGGGTCAGCTTTACCTTTTGTTCTTTTCATTAGTTGACCAACAAAAAAACCAAGTAATTTAGTTTTACCATTTCTAAATGCTTGAACCTCATCTGGATGTTCAGTTATAAGTTCATCAATTATTGGTAAAATACTTGAAGTATCAGATATCATAGCCAACCCTTTTTCTTCAACTAATTTTTTCGGAGAAATATTTTTTTGAATTAGTTCAGGTAAAATTTCTTTTGCAATTTTTCCACTGATATTGTTATTTGAAATCATGCTAATCATTTCAGCAAGATTTTCAGGACTAAGTTTTAAGTCAGTAAATGTAAGTTTATTTGCTTTTAAATAACCCACAATATCACTTGTTACCCAATTTGAAGCTAATTTAGCCTCAGCACCATTAGCTACCGTTTCCTCGAAAAAGTTTGCCATATTAATTTCATCAGAAATTACCCTTGCATCATATGCAGATAACCCAAATTCACTTACGTATTTGTTTCTTTTCTTTGAAGGTAATTCTGGAAGTTCTTTTAACCATATTTCTTTTTGGGCTTTTGTTATTTCAATTGGTCCTAAGTCAGGATCTGGGAAATATCTATAGTCACTGCTACCTTCTTTCATTCTCATACTTTTTGTTAATTGCTTAGCTTCATCCCATAACCTTGTTTCTTGGAAAATTTTTCCTCCATTTTCATAAACTTCTATTTGTCTTGCTATTTCATAATCACAAGCCTTTTGAATTGCAGAAAATGAATTCATATTCTTTATTTCCACTTTGGTTCCAAAAGGAGCATTAGGTCCTTTTCTAACTGAAATATTGACATCACATCGCAATGAACCCTCTTGCATATTTCCGTCTGATACTCCTAGGTATCTAACTGTTCTTCTAATCTCTGAAGCATATTCAGATGCCTCTTTACCTGATCTAATATCTGGTTTGCTTACAATCTCACAAAGTGCTATTCCGGCACGATTATAATCAACTAAAGAATATTTAGAACCAGCTAATCTGTCACTTCCTGAATGGACTAGTTTTCCAGCGTCTTCTTCCATATGTAGCCTTTCTATACCAATTTTTTTTATATAAGGTTCTTTGTCCTTTTCAATTATTTCAACCTCTAACCAACCATTTTCAGCTAGTGGCTCATCAAATTGTGAAATTTGATAATTTTTAGGAAGATCAGGATAAAAATATTGTTTTCTATCAAATTTACAATGTTCTGCAACGTCTAAATTTAATGCTAACGAAGTTTTTACAGCATACTCAAGAACAGTCTCATTCAAAACTGGAAGAGTTCCTGGCAAACCACAAACTACAGGATCTATATGGGTATTAGGTGCATCACCAAAAGCTGTTGACGCAGATGTGAATATTTTACTTTTCGTATTAAGCTGTACATGAGTTTCCAAACCAATCACAGCTTCCCAAGATTCCAAATTGTTCATTATTAAAAGTCTCTTTATTAATATTATTGGATATAAAGGAAAAGAGGACCAAAACACAAATAAAAATATTAATTTTTAAATGGCACAAGAAACCAAAAATTCAATATTAATCATTGGAGGTGGACTTTTAGGTTTATCTATTGCTTATGAATTTTCTAGAAATAACTTCAAAGTTTTAGTTTTAAGCAAAAACAGAAATGAATCAGCTGGATTTGTTGCTGCAGGAATGTTAGCTACTCATGCTGAAGGACTCGAAGATGAATTACTAAAATTTGGCCAAGAAAGTCAAAATCTAATTCCAAAGTGGATACAAAGTATTGAACAAGATAGTAATATTAAATGCGGTTTAAAAAAATGTGGCATAGTAGTTCCTTTTAAAAACAAAGAAGATCTTGAAGAGTTTCCCACTTATGAATATGGAAAATATTTAAATCACAAAGATCTTCAAACAGAAATCAATGGAATGAATTCTATTTGGAAACATGGTTTACTTTTTGAACAAGATGGTCAAATAGATAACCGAAGAAAACTGATGCGTGCTCTTGAGAGAGCATGCTCCTTGAATGGAGTCGAATTTCAAGAGGGATCAGAAGTAGAGGATTTGACATTCGAAAAAAACAAAATTACAGGTGCAACAGTTTTATGTGCCACTGGGGAAATAAAAAAAATTAACTGCGAAAAAGCAATTATATGCAGCGGTGCGTGGAGTAAAAAAATTTTTAATAAGATTCCAGTCTTTCCTGTAAAGGGACAAATGCTATCAATACAAGGTCCAACAAATTTTTTGAAAAGGGTTATTTTTGGTCCAAAAACTTATCTAGTTCCCCGTGATGATGGACTTATTATAGTTGGAGCGACAGTTGAAAAAAATTCAAAATTTAATCAAGGAAATACTCCTAATGGAATAAAACAACTGCAAGAAGGCATTCGCTCTTTATTACCAGAAGCTATTAATTGGCCACAAATGGAACATTGGTGGGGCTTTAGACCTTGCACACCAGATCTAAAACCAATAATTGGAAAATCAAAAATTGAAAATCTTTATATAGCTACAGGACATTACAGAAATGGAGTTTTATTTTCTGCAATAACAAGTGATCTTCTTTTGAAAATAGTTCAAAATAAAAATCTCAAAGAAATAGAGAAAAGCTTTTTAGAAAAATTTAGTTTAGATAGATTTGCGATTTAAATTTTAATTTTCAGATCGCCATTTCGAATCAGAAGTTTCCCACTCACATAATTCCTCTTCGTTAAACCATAGATCAATTTCAAATTTTGCTGTATCTTCTCCATCAGAACCATGAATAATATTCCTCCCAATATCAATAGCTAAATCACCTCTAATTGTTCCAGGCTCTGCTTCCAGAGGTTTTGTTGCACCTATTAGTTTTCTAGCACTCAAAATAACTCCTTCGCCTTCCCACACCATTGCTACAACAGGACCACTTGAAATAAAGTCTACTAAATCACCAAAAAAGGGTCTTTCTCTATGTACTCCATAATGATTTTGAGCAAGTTCTTTTGAAGGAATTAATTGCTTTAATCCAACCAATTTAAATCCTTTTTTTTCAAATCTGCCAATAATCTCAGAAACATATCCTCTTTGAACTCCATCTGGTTTAATTGCAATAAAGGTTCTCTCTTTGGTCATTTAGTTAATAATCACTCTATGTATATTCAACTTTTGGGTGGTAACTTGGCAAGTAATCATTAAAATAAAAGATATTGTTTTAAGTTATTTTCAAAAACATTTATTAATCACTAAGACATAAATTGACCAATTTTGAGCCGAAAAAATTCAAGAATATTTGGACTATTGAAGATAGTATTTCGACTTATAGCATAGACAAATGGGGAGATAAATATTTTTCTATAAATTCCAAAGGAAATATATCAGTAACTAAAGATATAAAATCTGAAAATAAGATTGATCTTTTTAAGCTTGTCAAAGAACTTAAGAGTAGAGAAATAAATCCTCCATTGATCATAAGATTTAATGATATCTTGAAAGACCGAATAAATGCATTACATGACTCTTTTTTAAAAGCAATAAAAACCTATAAATATAAGAACATTTATCAAGGCGTTTTTCCTGTCAAATGTAATCAACAGAAAAATGTCCTAGAAAAGATAATAGAGTTTGGTAGCCAATGGAATTTTGGTTTAGAAGTAGGAAGTAAATCAGAACTATTAATTGGCCTTGCACTTCTTGAAAACCAAAATTCATTACTAATATGCAACGGATATAAAGATAAAAAATATATTGAGATTGCTACTTTGGCCAGAAAACTCGGCAAAAATCCAATAATAGTTATTGAACAACGAGATGAGGTAAAAAGAATTATTCAAGCAGTTCAAGAACTTAACGCGACTCCATTGATAGGAATTAGAGCAAAGTTATCAAGTAAAAGTAGTGGTAGATGGGGTAAATCTATTGGAGATAATTCCAAATTTGGATTATCAATCCCAGAAATTATGTTGACAATAAAAGAACTAAAAGAAGTAAATCTTATCAACGAAATGAAATTGCTCCATTTTCATATAGGCAGTCAAATAAGTGATATTGCTGTGATCAAAGACGCATTACAAGAAGCGAGTCAAATATATGTTGAACTATGCAAACTAGGAGCCCCAATGCAATATATCGACGTTGGGGGTGGATTAGGAATAGATTTTGATGGAACTAAAACCTCCTCCAACACTTCTACTAATTATTCTCTCCAAAATTATGCTAACGATGTAATTGCAACTATTAAGGATTCATGTGAATTAAATAATATCGAGCATCCAACCATAATCTCAGAAAGTGGAAGAGCAATAATTAGTCATTGTTCAGTTTTAATTTTTAATGTCTTAGGAACAAGTCATGTCAGTTCCAAACTACAAATTTTTGATAAAAAAAATCAACAATTAATAATTTCAAATTTACTTGATACTTTCTATGAATTAAAAAAACTTAAAAATAAAAAAATAAATTTATCTCAAATAATTGAACTATGGAATGATGCAAAAAAGTTTAAAGAAGATTGCTTAGTCGCTTTTAGATTAGGATTTTTAAGTTTGGCAGAAAGAGCTTATGCCGAAGAACTTACTTGGGCTTGCGCAAAAGAAATTTCTAATAACCTGAATAATGATGAAATCAATCACCCTGATTTATCTGAAATTACAGAAACTCTTGCATCAACTTATTATGCAAATTTATCTATATTTAAATCTATTCCTGATAGCTGGGCAATAAATCAGATTTTTCCAATAGTACCAATACATAGGCACTTAGAGGAGCCGTTCTGCAAAGGCAACTTTGCAGATTTAACTTGTGATTCAGATGGGAAACTAAATAATTTTATTGATAATGGAAAAATTAAATCACTACTAAATTTGCATAAGCCAGAAGAAGATAAAGATTACCTAATTGGAATTTTTATGACTGGAGCCTATCAAGAAGCATTAGGAAACTTACACAATTTATTTGGCAGTACCAACGTTGTTCATATAGACATAAATCAAGATAATTCATATAAGGTCAGAAATATTATTAAAGAGGACAGTAAATCTGAAATTTTACAATTATTAGATTACAGTTCAGCTTCTTTAGTTGAATCTATAAGAATTAATACTGAATCAGCAATTGATCAAAAAAAATTAACTATTGAAGAAGCAAGGAAATTAATGGATCAAATCGAAATTAGTCTCAGAAAAAGTAGTTATTTATCAGAATGACTAGCTAATGTTTTTTGCAAATAATTTTTAGCATAATCTAAAGCATCACTTAACTTATCAATATCTTTAGCACCTGCTTGAGCAAAGTTAGGCTTTCCTCCTCCACCTCCCGAACAAATTCTTGCAATCTCATTAATTAATTTACCTGCATGCAATCCTATTTTTACTGCTTCATCACCTAAAGAAACTACAAATAACAACTTTCTATTTTCTGGATTTGGTATTCCCCCAAGAATCACTATTGCTTTATTTCCCAAATGAGAAGTTAAATTAAGTGCTGCAGATTGCAAAGAATTTCCATCTAAGCCATCAATCTGATTTACTAAAATTGAAAAAGAATTTACTATTTCTGCGGATGATTTTATAGAAGAGTATTTAAAATATGCAATTTCATCTTTCATTTTTTGTATCTCTTTATTCTTATTAATAAGCTCTGCTTGCAAATTATTAACCCTTTCAAAAAGTTGATTAGGATTTGCTTTTAACAAATCACTTAGTTGGTTTACTAATGCATTTCTATCACTGAAATAGTCTAATGCTGATTGGCCTGATAATGCTTCGATTCTTCTGACTCCAGCTGAGATTCCTTCCTCACTAATTATTTTGAAAGAACCTAATTCGGATGTAGTTTTTACATGTGTGCCACCACAAAGTTCCATTGAAACTCCTGGTACATTAACAACGCGCACTACATCATCATATTTTTCTCCAAACATGGCGACTGCGCCCTTTTCAAGAGCCTCACTCTTAGACATATTTTTTATTTCTAGGGCATGATTTTCCATAATCCAAGAGTTAACTAAAGTCTCAATCTTTGAAATTTGATCTTTAGAAATAGGATTAGAAGAATTAAAATCAAATCGTAATTTATTAAAGGCTACTAATGAACCTTTTTGTCCAACACTTTCATTAATAACTGATTTAAGTGCAGATTGTAATAAATGAGTAGCTGTATGATTTGCAGCAGCCTTAGCTCTATTAGAAGAGCTAACATTAGTCTTAACTTTTTGTCCAATAGTTAATTTTCCTTTTTTGATCGTTCCATAATGTAAAAAAACATTTTTCTTTCGCATGACATTATCAACCAAGACCTCAACATCGTTTGAAAATATCGTTCCAATATCACCAACTTGCCCGCCAGATTCTCCATAAAAAGTTGTCTGATCAAGAACAATTAAAACTTTCTGACCTTCACTTGCTTCCTTAACTAATGTTGAATCCAAGAATATACCCTTTACTTCAGCTTCCGAAAGGAGTGACTCATAACCATTAAAAACAGTTTTGTTAAAAACATCTATTTCTCGCTCTAATGATCCCTCTAATGTCAAATCAATATTACTTGAAGCAGCTTTAGCTCTCTCTTTTTGTACATTCATTTCTTCTTCAAAACCCTTTACATCTACACTGATACTATGTTCTTCAGCAATTTCTACAGTAAGTTCTAGAGGAAATCCATAAGTATCATAAAGTTCAAAAGCTTTAAAACCAGAAATTAATTTCTGCCCTGAAGAAATTAACTCATCTAGCAATTTCTCTCCTCTTTCAAGAGTTTCCCTAAATCTTATTTCTTCAATTTTTATCTCATTCAAAATTAAATCATTATTATTTTTTAAATCAGGATAATTATTTTGCATTAAGTTAATTCCGACAGTAGCAATATGAGGTAAAAATTCATTTGTTATACCTAATAATCTGCCATGTCTGACCATTCTTCTAATAAGCCTTCTTAATATATATCCCCTACCGAGATTACTTGCTGATACTCCATCAGAAATTAAATGAATAACAGCTCTTGTATGATCACCAATGATTTTTAAAGAAATTTTGTTTTTATCATCTGAAGAAAAATAATCAATATTTGCAATCTCACAAATTTTTTGAATAATAGGAAAAATCAAATCTGTCTCATAATTATTTTGCTTTTTTTGTAGTATTTGGGCCATCCTTTCAAGACCCATTCCTGTATCAATATTTTTAAATTTTAAATCTGTCAATTTTCCATTAGGATCACGATTATATTGCATAAAAACAAGATTATAAAATTCAATAAAACGATCTCCATCTTCTAAATCAATATTCTGCAGACCCTTTTCAGGATGAAAATCATAATAAAGTTCTGAACAAGGTCCACATGGACCTGTTTTGCCAGATGACCAAAAATTATCTTCCTCACCTAGTTTGACTATCCTATCTGGATGAATACCAATTTCATCTCTCCAAATTTTTGCAGACTCTTCGTCTTCGTGAAAAACACTCACAATTATATTTTCAACAGAAAGTTGATAAATATTAGTAACTAATTCCCAAGCCCATTGAATAGCCTCTCTTTTAAAATAATCTCCAAAAGAGAAATTACCAAGCATTTCAAAAAAAGTGTGGTGTCTAGCTGTAACTCCAACGTTTTCTATATCGTTTGTTCTGATGCACTTTTGGCTAGATGTAGCCCTTTTTGATGGTCTTTCTTTTAAACCTAAAAAAACTGGTTTAAAAGGTAGCATTCCAGCAATTGTGAGCATAACCGTAGGGTCATCTGGAATCAAAGATGCACTTGGAATGATTTTATGTAATTTTTCACTATAAAATTTTAAAAAAGCATTTCTTATCTCATCTCCAGTAACTATTTTTTTAATTAGTTGAGATGTCATTTATCCAAAATAAGAAGATTAAAAATTAAAGAAAAGCGTAATTTCGGTTATTTCGCAAAAATAATCACGCGAATTTATATTCTATATAACTAAAGTTAATTTATAAAGCTAATTGTTCTATGATAGCCTCTGCCCAGACAAGTAATTCTAAATTGGTACAAACTAATAACAAGTTGACGGTTCAATCTCAAAACTTTGCTGATGATTCTTGTGCCATAAGATCTTTGGATTGGGATCGCAGTAGATTTGATATTGAATTTGGTTTAAGAAATGGAACTACTTACAATAGTTTTATTATTAGAGGCGAGAAACTAGCAATTATTGATACTAGTCACGCAAAGTTCGAAGAATTATGGTTTGAAGAATTACTGAAAAAGGTAAATCCGCAAGAAGTTGATTATCTAATTACTAGCCATACAGAACCTGATCATTCTGGTTTAATAGGTAAACTTTTAGAATTAAACCAAAATATCACAGTAGTTGGATCAAAATTAGCACTTAAATTTATTGAAGACCAAATACATATTCCCTTTAAACGTCTAGAGGTTAAGAGTGGAGAGTTTTTAAATATCGGAACTAATCCTAATAGTGGTTTAGAACATAATATTGAATTTATAAGTGCACCAAATTTACATTGGCCAGATACCATATTTTCATATGATCACAGCACAAATGTTCTCTATACATGCGATGCATTTGGACTCCATTACTGTTCTGACGAATTTTTTGACACAGATCAAAAAGAAATATACGATGATTTCCGTTTTTATTACGATTGCCTTATGGGTCCAAACGCTAGAAGCGTTATGCAGGCAATTAAAAGGATAGATAAACTACCTGAATTAAAAACAATAGCTGTTGGTCATGGGCCTTTGCTCCATAATCAGGTCAATTTTTGGAAAGGAAAATATCTTGAATGGAGTAGTAATAAAAGTAAAGGCAATGATTTCGTGTCAGTCTGCTACATAAGCGACTATGGTTATTGTGATCGACTAAGTCAAGCGATATCTCATGGAATAAGCAAAGCAGATGCTCAGGTTCAGTTAATTGATTTAAGATCTTCTGACCCGCAAGAATTAACAAGTTTAATTTCCGAATCAAAAGCAGTAGTCATTCCCACATGGCCAGTAGACTCAGATAATGAATTAAAAGAATCTCTCGGTACTTTATTTGCAGCACTAAAACCAAAACAATTTACTGCAGTTTATGATGCATTTGGCGGAAATGATGAACCTATAGATTCCTTAGCAAATAAATTAAGGGAACTTGGTCAAAAAGAAGCTTTCTCTCCCTTAAGAGTTAAAAATATTCCAGATCCCATTGTTTACCAACAATTCGAAGAAGCTGGAACTGACTTGGGTCAATTGATCAATAAAAAGAAGAATATTGCCTCTATGAAGAGCCTTGATTCAAATTTAGATAAAGCGTTAGGGAGATTAAGTGGAGGATTATATGTAGTTACAGCAAGCCAAGGCGAAGGTTCTACATTTAGACAAAGTGCAATGGTCGCAAGCTGGGTTAGTCAAGCAAGCTTTTCTCCACCAGGTATTACAGTTGCAGTAGCAAAAGATAGAGCTATTGAATCATATATGCAAGTTGGGAAAGGTTTTGTTGTGAATATTCTGAGAGAAGATAACTATCAAAAAATGTTCAGACATTTTTTAAAAAGATTTGCTCCTGGAGCTGATAGATTTGCAGATGTAGATGTAATTAGCAACATCGCGGAAGGTGGACCAGTTCTCTCAGATTCACTCGCCTTTTTAGATTGCAAAGTTAGTTCCAGACTAGAGACTCCAGACCATTGGATAATTTATGGAGTTGTTGAAAATGGCAATGTTTCTGACTTATCATGTAAGACAGCAGTTCATCACAGAAAAGTTGCTAATCACTATTAGAAAATAAGTCTTTAAAATGTCAGATATTAATATAGGCTTATTTGCAGAAAATCAAAACTTATCAGAATTTGAAATTAGCGAAAATTTTTCTTGTGTAAGATTCTTAAACCAAAATAAAGAAAGATTTGAACTTGAATTTAACCTTGAAAAAGGAACCTCTTTTAACACTTTTTTCATTAGAAGTGATGAGGAACTTTTTATTATTCATCCACCTGAGAAACAATATTTAGATTCGTTTAATAAAGTAATTTCTAGGTTTTGTGATCAATTTAAATTAGGTAAAATCAACTTCATTTCTGGTCATATTAACCCCCAAATTATTGAAACTATAAAGAATATAAGTACCCAATTTAAAAACACAACTATTACTTGCTCTAATCCAGGTTATAAACTTATTAGCGAACTTTGGAATCAAAGAAATCCTAACTTAAAAGACTTCATTGAAATTCAATTACCTAAAATAAACATAGTCAAAAAGGAGCAAAATTTAGAATTAGATAACATTTCACTAGAGTTAATTCCTATTCCAACAGCACGTTGGCCTGGAGGCCTAATAATTTATGAACGTAATCAAGAAATCCTTCTAAGTGAAAAAATTTTTTCTGCTCACATTGCTTCTTCAGATTGGTCTGAAACAAATCGAGTTAGTACAGAAATTGATAGGAAACATTTTTATGATTGCTTAATGGCGCCAATGTCTAATCAAGTAATATCAATAACTGAAAAAATTGCAGATTACGATATTAAAACTATTGCACCATTACATGGTCCCGCTATCGAATATAGCTTAAAAAGCTTCTTAAATGACTACATTAGATGGGGTGAAAATCTCTCAACAAATAATCCTAAGATCGCTCTGATATATGCAAGTGCATATGGCAATACAGCTTCAATAGGTGATGCATTGGCTAAAGGGATAAATAGAACTTCTGTCGAAGTTGAAAGTATAAATTGTGAATTTACACCAAATGATGTACTTATAAAATCTATCAAAAACGCAGATGGATATTTAATAGGATCACCAACACTAGGTGGGCATGCCCCAACTCCAATAGTAAGTGCGCTAGGAACATTATTATCAGAGGGTAATAGAGATAAGCCAGTGGGAATTTTTGGTAGTTTTGGCTGGAGCGGCGAAGCTATAGATTTACTTGAAACAAAATTAAAAGACGGTGGTTTTAAGTTTAGTTTTGACCCTATTAGGATTAAATTCAGTCCAAATAAACCAAAGATTAAAGAATTAGAAGAAATAGGAACTCACTTTGGAAGAAAAATTATAAAAAAAGCAAAGAAAAAACCCAGAAAATCTGATACTGGAATGATTACAAGCAAAACGGATCCAAAGCTACAAGCTCTTGGAAGAGTTATTGGTTCACTTTGTGTTCTGACAGCCTCTAAAGGCAAAGATGAGAATAATATTAAAGGAGCCATGCTTGCATCTTGGGTAAGTCAAGCAAGTTTTTCTCCGCCTGGGTTAAGTATTGCAGTAGCAAAAGATAGATCAGTAGAGTCTCTTCTACAAGTAGGAGATTCATTCGCATTAAATATTCTTAGTGAAAAAGATTTTAAAGAACCTTTGAAAAGATTCACAAAGCCCTTTGCACCTGGAGAAGATAGATTTGAAGGAATAAATATTGAACTAACTCCTAATGAACAGATAATAATTCCTGAATCGCTAGCATGGTTAGATGCTTCTGTAAAAGAGAGAATGGAATGTGGAGATCATTGGGTAATTTACGCCGAAGTACGACACGGTAATATACTAAAATCCGATAGTCTAACGGCAGTTCATCACCGCAAAACAGGTGCTAACTATTAAATTAATTTATCTAATTTATGACTGAAACAAAAGATCTAATAATCATTACGGCTAGTTGTGGTAAAAATCTAGAACTTTCTGAAAAATTTCTTGAAAAAAGTAATGAACTGAAAATAAGTTCTGAAATTTTAGATCTTACTACTCTTGATATTCCATTATTTAATCCAAGAATTCACAGCAAAGAAAATATTCCAAATGAAATAGAAGAATTAAAAAAAAAGCTTTTCGAGATTGAAAGGTGGGTGATTTGTGCGCCTGAATATAATGGATCTATACCTCCCATTCTCTCCAACTTCATAGCATGGCTATCTATTTCGGGAGATGACTTTAGAAATTTATTTAATGGTCAACCTATTGCAATTGCAACATTTTCTGGTGGCATAGGGTTAGAACTAATGACCTCATTACGAATTCAATTAGTGCATTTAGGAAGTCAAGTATTAGGGAGACAACTTTTGTCGTCATATAGTAAACCTATAGATACAAAAACTATTGAAGATATTATTCAAAGACTTTTACAAATGAAAAAATTAAAAACATAAACTTTTAATAGCTAAAAATTAATCTCATTTTTTCTGATTCCAAACTTTTAAAATTTCTCTTGCCATTGGCAGGGCGTGAACAGATCCACCACCAGGAGTATTCTGTGCAAAAGCAACTACAAGTAATTCGCTATTTTCAGAGGGTGTAAAGCAAACGAACCAAGCATGATCTGAGCCACCTTCACCATCTTCAGCAGTTCCTGTTTTACCTGACACTGGAGGTAAATTTGAAACTCCATAATTAATTGATACTCCTGTGCCAGACTCTACTACTTTCCGGAGACCACTCTTTATCAATTGAATATTTTGTGGGTCAATATCAATTGGAATACGTTTTTTATCTAAAAGACTTTCTTCATCTTTTTTAGTCAAATGTGGAGTAACTAAATAACCTCCATTTGCAATAGCAGCATAAGCTCTAGCTATTTGAATTGGAGTTACTTGAACGACAAATTGTCCGATAGACATACTTGCAATATCTTCTGGAACCCAGGGGGTTGTTCCTGGTTGCCCCCATCCTCTACCTTCTTTAGCCCATTCACTACTAGCCACTAATCCTGTATTTTCTTGTTCAGAAATTTCAATTCCAGTTAAAGAATTAAAACCAAGCTTTCGGGAGATCTTATAAATTTCATCAACTCCTGCGCCATAACCTACTTGATAAAAAAATGTATTACTGGAAACTCTTAAAGCATCTTCATAACCTATTACCCCAAAGCCTAAATCATTGTGCTCTCTAAAACATTGACTCCCATAAGTTATACATGGTTTCGTATCTAACACAGTATCTCTAGGAAATTTTCCACTTTCCAAGCCGGCTAAAGCAGTTACAATTTTCCAAACACTTCCTGGATCATATGCATTTAATGCTCTATTAAAAAGAGGTTTTTCAGGAGAATTAAATATATTATCGTATTCTTTTTCAGGCTTGAAATCCTTTGAAAAAAAATTCAAATCAAAATTAGGCCTACTTACCATCGCTCTTATTGCACCATCTCTTGGATCCATCACTACTATCGCTCCAGCTTTTTTGTCTTTAAGAACTTCCTCTGCAACTAATTGCAGATTTAAGTCAATTGTAAGTTCAATATCATTACCTTGAACTGGAGGTCTTATACCCAGTGATCTCTGAAATTTTCCTGATGAATTTACTTCAACCATTTCTCCACCCCATTCACCTCTTATAAAATCTTCATAAACATATTCAATTCCCGTTCTTCCTATTAAGTCATTTAATTTATAACCCTTCTTAGATAAGAATTTATATTCTGATTCAGTAATTGGCTGAGTATAACCAATTACATGGGCAGCAAGAGATTTATAAGGATAATTCCTAATTAATTTGCTAGCTATTTCAAAACTATTAAAATTAGCTTCATTTTCCTTGAATTTTATTAATTGATCTACATTTAAATCATCAAGAATAGTTACTGAAAGTTTTTGATATTTAAGACCATCAGAATATTTTTTTTGAATTATATTACTATCAATATTTAATAAGTATGAAATCCTTGATCTATGTTTTTCCCAACTGCTTTTATTAACGGATTGAGGCTTGATTATTAAAGAATATTTAACTCTACTATCTGCCAAAACATAACCATTTTTATCTAGTATTCTTCCGCGTATTGGCTGTGAAGAAATAAGTCTGATCCTATTTTCATCTGACATCTTTTTAAAGGATTCATAATTTAAAATTTGTAAAAAAATTAATCTAAATAGAATCAATAAAAACGAAATAGAAGAAAAAATAATTAAGACTAAAGATTGTCTCTTTAATGAAATAAGTTTTTTATTAGAACTTTTTTTTATCAAAAATATAAAATTTATTTAAATATTGTTTTTTCCAATAAAGAAATGATTGATTTTATCTCTTTGAGTCTAGTGATTAAATCTTTATAATCACTTTCTTCATTGTTCGAGTTAGACTTATTTTCAATATTATTTGAATTCAAACTTCCACTCATAAAACTTATACTTTTTTAAGGAAAAATCTAATTATCATAATTTTAAATAAGAAATTTATTTTTTTCAAAATTATATTAACTTAGAATCTTAAAATATCAAAAACAAATTAATTTGATTGATCTATATTTTGTTCAAAATAAGGATTACAACTGTTCTTTGATATACCTAAAGACCATCCAATAAATGAAGAAATAAATATCGTGACGATTAACGGCAAAATAGCTTGTTGTGTATTTACTTGACTAAACCATTCCCTCCAGCTATTAAAAAATCTTTCTCTTTGAAATTTTCTTTTTTCATTTTCTAATAATCTCGCTTTTTTTGCGAAAGATTTTGTTACCCACTTTTCGAAGGGAATCTTTTTTATAATCGCCATTTTTCTCTCCACTTCTAATAATTGTCCGGAACTAAGAGAAGGATGAAATGTACTTATCAATTCAAGAGTTTTTAAAAACATCTCAACAGTTGCATCTTTTATGAGCTTTTGCTCATGACTTAAATCAGCCCACTCTATTTCTGGATAAAAACGGTTCCTGTTTGGTGAAATTTGATCCTCCGACATTTGACCAGGTTCTCTGAGCCATCTATTAGTATTTTCGTCAAATCTCCGCCAATACAAAAAAGGATTAATAAAAATTGTTTTACCAGATACTTTGACAACATCTTGTTGAAGATGATTAGTTATCTTTCTTTCAGAATTTTTCGATTTTATCAAAAGACTTAATTAATAATCTAATTAAAGATTATCTTTTATTCACTATTTTTCCAGAAATATAAAAAATTATCCTATGAATATTAATTTATCGATAACTGCCAACGCTTCTTTAAATAATTACAGTATTCACAATTTAAGGTAGGTTTTGGAAAATTATCTGAACGTAATAAGTTAACCGTATCAATTATCTTATTTTCTACCCATGCAGTAGAACAGTCTAATTTAATTAGATGGACATCAAAATTTAATTGATTGTTAAATAATTCTTCATTTTTCTTTCCATTGAAATATAAAAGATAAGCTTCTTTAGCTACTTGGAAACCGTTTTTTTTAAATAGCCATTGATACATTTCTAATTGTCGCTTATAGGCTTTTGCATATTCGTATTTCTTAAAAGTCTCAGACCAATCAAAATTATTTCTAGATGTTGCTTTTACATCAATAATAATAAGGTCACCATTTTTTTTCTGCCAAATATCATCTACAGCTCCACCAAAATCATAATTATGTTCAATTGACTTATATCTTATCCCTTGAAAATTACTTCTCCAACGTTCTAAATCTTTGTGTTTGAAAGGAACAGCATCAATGCCATGTTCAATAAATAAAGGATGCGGCTCCTGAATTTTTCTGTAGTAATCAAATTCATTTTTACATAAATTATCTACAGCAATATTTAAAGTAAATGGTAATGATGGTGGTTTTATTTGATATTTTTTATCAAGTACACAACATCTTGGACAACTAAGATATTTTTCAACGGTAGATCGACTTAATTTAATAATCTCGTTCATTACGGTTAATATCTCATGTAAAAATATTTCTTACATAAAATAAAAGTCTTAAACTTTTTAGAAAACTTGTTCACTTACTCCCACTCAATAGTTCCGGGAGGTTTGCTTGTAATATCATAAACAACTCTATTAACTGAAACTACTTCATTTACAATTCTATTAGCAATTCTCTCCAAAATCTTAAAAGGAATTTTTGACCAATCGGCTGTCATACCATCTTCACTAGATACACAACGTAAAACTATTGGCCATGCATAAGTCCTTTTATCGCCCATCACTCCTACAGTTTTTACGGGTAACAATACTGCAAAAGCTTGCCAAATATCATTATAAAGGCCTGCTTTTTTAATTTCATCTCTTACTATCCAGTCTGCATCTCTTAAACAATTGAGTTTTTCATTATTCACCTCTCCCAAAATTCTTATAGCTAATCCTGGTCCTGGGAATGGATGCCTTTTGATAATTTCATCCGGCAAACCTAAAGCAGCTCCCACTTTTCGAACTTCATCCTTGAAAAGTTTTCTTAATGGTTCAACTAATTTAAATTGTAAATCTTTTGGCAATCCACCAACATTATGATGACTCTTAATTTTTACCGCTATTCTTTCACCGGTCTTAGGATCAATATTAGTACCAGCACTTTCAATAACATCAGGATAAAGAGTACCTTGAGCTAAATACTGAAAAGGTCCTAATCTATTGCTTTCTTCTTCAAATACTCTAATAAATTCTTCTCCAATAATTTTCCTTTTTTGTTCTGGATCAGTAATCCCTTTTAATTTGGCAATAAATCTTTCCCTTGCATTAATATATTCGACTTTAATGTGAAATTTCTTATCAAAAAAATTCATTAAAAATTCTGGTTCACCTTTTCTCATAAAACCCTGGTCTATAAACATGCATGTAAGCTGATTTCCAATTGCTTTATTGAGAAGAAAAGCAAGAGTTGAGGAATCAACTCCTCCTGATAAGGCAAGCAAAACTTTTTTATTGCCAACTTGTTCTCTTATCCTGGGAATAGTTTCCTCTATGTAGGTTTGGGTTGTCCAATCAGCAGCACAACAAGAAATTTTATATACAAAATTTTTAATTACCGTCATCCCAAACTCTGAATGAATAACTTCAGGATGAAATTGTACGCCAAATAATTTCTTTACATCATTTGAAATTGCAGCATGGAGAGTATTCTCAGTATGAGCAATTTTATTAAATCCTTCAGGCAAACAATTAATTGAATCTCCATGACTCATCCACATTATAGATTTATCTTCTACATCTAAAAAGAGGTCTGATTCTTGATCTATATTTATTGGTGCTCTACCATATTCAGCTTTTTTAGTTGCTGAAATAACAGATCCTCCAAGTTCTTTGACCATTAATTGCATTCCATAGCATATGCCAAGAATAGGAATTCCTAAATTAAAAATTTTTTCATCACAATTTGGAGCATTTTGTTCATATACAGAATTTGGGCCTCCACTCAAAATGATCCCTTTAGGATTAATATTATTAATTTCCTCAATTGAAATTAAATTACTTACTACAAGGGAAAAAACATTAGTTTCTCTAATTCTTCTTGCAATCAATTCAGAATATTGAGATCCAAAATCTAAGATTAATATTGAAGGATCTCGTTCTTTTTTTAAAGATGTTTGACTCATGTATAAAAGTTAGCTCAATTTATTTACAAAAGCATAATGAATCACAAATTAATCTCATTGAAAATAAGAAATATACTTATTACCATAAATTCCAGCCCACCTTATTTGCCTTTTTCTATCAAAAATAATTGATGCGATTTCCATATCAGTTTTTACATACCTATTTACATAATTAAAAGAACGCTTTTCAATCGCATTTGATAAATTCTTGAATAATTTATCAGCTAAAGATTGATTAAATCTTTCAAGAAGTAATAATGCATCCTCAAGATTATTTAACTGAGATAATTCAACTATTATTTCAGATGGTAACTTATCTTGAACAGCTAAATAAACAAGAATCTCAATTCTTGCATCAGCTAAATGATTATGTGTATGAAAAATACCACCTGCTAATTTAATTAATTTTCCGTGATAACCAAAAAGAATTACAGTTTTAAATTTTCTTATTGCAGCATCAACTAATAATGGTCCTATCCAATTTCCAATTTTGATAATTGGCAAATTAACGTTATGAGTTTTGGCCAAATTTAACCCATTTTCTCCAATAACAAAAACAACTTCCCCTTTAAAATCATTTTTATTTAACTTTGCTAGATTAGTTTTGGCCTCTTCTAATTGATCAGGTGAAGCACTCGAATAAGTCTCAGCTGAAGTACCAATAATTGATAATCCATCAACAATACCAAATGATTTATTACTAGTTCTTTCAGCTAAAAACGCTCCCTTTGGGAAAATAATTTCTAATTTCAAATTAAAGCCCTCAGGAATACTATCCAATAAATTTTCATATAAAACTTCCTTTGCAAAATTAGAAATGGATATCTCCGATGTATCTTCTTTTATACCTACACCAGATCCTGCAATAATATTTATTGGATTTGTTTGAACAGGATTATTAAAAGAAATTTTTTCTAAAGAGACTATTGCCCATATTTCTAAATTTTGTGTAATGTCAAGATCTAAGCCTGACTTTGCAAAGGTAATTCCTAATGCATGCGAGTCATCTTTAATTAAACCAACAGAATGAATCTCAATTTTTCTTTCTTTTGTTTCATTAGGAATTTTTATTATTTCATAATTCCCAAATGGCAACCCTACTAGTTTTTTTAATGCTGACCTAGCAGCTCCAGCAACCCACAAAGGTAAAGAAAATCCTTTTTTCAAATCAAGTAATTGAAAAATATATAATGAGAACTAATCTAAGAATGACCTATTTAACAAAAAGTGGCCATACAACAAAAATTATCATTGATGATTCCTGGACCCACACCAGTTCCAGAAAAAGTTTTACAAGCATTAAGTAAGCATCCAATAGGCCATCGCAGTAAAGAATTTCAATATCTCGTAGAAAGTACTACTAAAAATTTACAATGGCTTCATCAAACTCAAAATGATGTTCTTACAATCACTGGTAGTGGGACTGCCGCAATGGAGGCTGGAATAATAAATACCTTAAGTAAAGGAGATAAAGTAATTTGTGGAGATAATGGAAAATTTGGCGAAAGATGGGTAAAAGTTGCTAAAGAATTTGGTTTAGAAGTAATAAAAATTTATTCCGAATGGGGCTCTCCACTTGATCCGGAAGAATTCAAAAAGGTATTAGAAGAAGATAAACAAAAAGAAATAAAGGCGGTTATTTTGACTCATTCTGAAACCTCAACAGGTGTAATTAATGATCTAGAAACTATAAGTTCATATATTCGCGAACACAACACAGCTTTATCAATTGTTGACTGCGTTACAAGTCTTGGAGCTTGCAATGTACCAGTAGATAAATGGGAATTAGATGTCGTTGCTTCAGGATCACAAAAGGGATATATGATTCCTCCAGGGCTAAGTTTTATAGCAATGAGCCAAAAAGCATGGGAAGCTGCAGAAACATCTAATTTACCGAAATTTTATTTAAATTTAAAATCCTACAAAAAAAGTCTTTTAAGTAACAGTAATCCATATACTCCAGCAGTTAATTTGGTTTTTGCTTTAGATGAAGCTTTAAAAATGATGAGAGAAGAAGGCTTAGATAACATTTTCCTCAGACATAATAAACATAAATTAGCGATGAGCAATGCTGCCAAAGCTTTAAATTTAAAATTATTTGCTAATGAAAAATATTTAAGTCCTTCAATTACTGCAATAAAAATTGAAGGAATGGATGCTGAAGAATTTAGAAAAACAATAAAGAATAATTTTGATATTTTACTTGCTGGTGGTCAAGATCACTTAAAGGGGAAAATATTTAGAGTAGGACATTTAGGTTATGTTAATGATAGAGATATTATTACGGTAGTTTCTGCTATAAGTAAAACACTCCTCGATCTGGGAAAAATTACAGCCCAACAAGCTGGTGAAGCATTAGTTATGGTTTCTAAATATCTTGAAGGAAATTAAGTTAAGTACCTGGCTCTTCAACATTGCCGCCTAATTCCACAATCTTTTTTCTAAGAACGATTGATTTTTTTTCATCGCCATTGGTTTGAGCTATTGCAAGGGCAAACTCTAATTTTTCAAGCTGGTGGCCACCCTCAAAAAAAGATAATTTTTTCTTTATGCGATTTTTATTATCTTTGTATGAAATCCGTGAAGACATAATAATTCATGCTTTTGTTAATATTATGCCAACAAAAGGGGACATTATGAGAAGAAAGCAAAAATATTATTTGACTATAAACTTAAACAAAAAAAATTTTATCTAATATTATGATCAAACATCTTCCAAATTTATGCCTAACATAAATTTAATCTATTATCTAATTGCAGGTTGTATTTTTGGAGCTTTAGCTCTAAAAACAGGTATTCCTGCTGCTCCTCTTGCAGGTGCTCTAATAGGAGCAAGCATTCTTAGCATTAGTGGCAAAGTCGACATAGCAGAGTGGCCAATCGGGACAAGAACAATTTTAGAAATCGGAATTGGAACTGTTATTGGTACATCATTAACAAAAGATTCACTAGTTGATATTCAAAACTTATGGAGGCCAGCTATATTAATAACATTTACTTTAGTTATTACAGGATTAGCAATTGGATTGTGGACAAGCAGATTACTAAATATTGATGTAATAACAACAATCCTTGGGGCTGCACCAGGAGGAATTAGCGGGATGAGTCTTGTAGGTTCTGAGTACGGAGTAGGTGCTGCAGTAGCAACTCTTCACGCTGTAAGATTAATTACTGTGCTTCTAATTCTTCCTTTAGTTGTAAAAGGCTTGAATTTATTAGGAGTAATAAAATCTTAAATTTCTATAGACATATTCACAATAAAAGATATTTTTAAATAGATGAAAAAAGTTTAATGCACAGTTTTAAGCAGAAAAAAATAATATTGTTTGCTTTTGGAGTATTTACTCCTTTTACTTTTACTACTACAAAAGTGAATGCAAGTTCATTTGGAGCAGAAATCTTTTGTACTATGAGAGATGGTGGTAATGATCATGAAAGCAGTTGGGATGCGGCATATGCTTATATCAAAAAACAAAAAGGAGGCTTGTTTAAAGTTTCACCTAAAAACGCAGCAGCCCAAATTACTGAGAATGTTATAAGGGAAAAAGACAAATTTAGTTATTGTGTTGAATACTTAGATAATCTTCATCCAAATAGAAAACTCATAAGAGATCTAGAAAAAGAAGAAAAAAGAAAAGAGAAAGAAGCAAAAGAAAGAGAAGAGAGAAAAAAAAGATTAGAAAAAGAATTAAAAGAAACTAATGAAAAAATTAGTGGAGATATTAATGATGAATTTACTGAGGAAACACTTGATAGATATAGTTATTAATAAAGGTTTCAGAAGGATAATAGTTTTTTCTAAATTTTATTAATATTATTTTGTATCTAAACACACTAAATCATATTCTGACTGGCAAATTTAGGCTTAAAAGCATAAATAAATATTGACTTTTAATATATTCAAGCCATTATTTACTTAACTAAATATTCTGAATGCATATTAATGATGCGGTTTTTTTAGAGGATTTATGTCCTAAGTTCAGATTGAGACAATGGCGAAAGTCTATTCATAGGTTTACAGGAAAAAGTTGTATATATTGCGGAAAACCATCTGAATCTATTGACCATGTAATACCAAGAAGCCAAGGAGGGTTAAGTACAACAGAAAACTGCGTCCCTGCATGTCTTTCCTGTAATGGAGATAAATCAGATGAAAATGCTTTGTATTGGTACAGAAGGCAAAAATTTTACGATCCTCGAAGAGCAATGGCTATAAGAGCTTGGTTAGAAGGAGATTTAAGATTAGCTATCAGATTACTGCAATGGGCTAATCCTAACTTTAAGGTAAAAAATAAAAATTATGAAAAAGATGAATCAAAATATAAAGCAGCTTGACTACCAAACATTACATATATTTCTAGAGTTATAACTCTCACATATATTTGCCAATTCATTTGGCGATTCTGGGAATATTAAAATTGTCGAAAATGAAAGAAGAAATACTAATAATTTTTGGTAAAGTTTAAAGTTAATTAAACTCATTTCTTTCTCTATAAGACGGGGATAACTTTTGCTGATATAGAAAGTTTTTGATTTCAAATCGGACTTAAGAGCTGTCTTCATCATTTTTTAATACATATGTACTACTTTAACCAAGCATGAAAAAACCTGCAAGTTTACTCGGAAATAAAAATAAATTTTTGATTTTAGGATGTGGTTTCAGTGGTAATTTTTTTGCAAAAACGATTCGAAAATTTGGGTGCACTGTTTTAACAAGCTCAAGATCTGTAAGCAGAGATCCAAATAGTTTTGTTTTCAACAGTGAAAATGATGCGATTCCTGATGAAAAAATTTTTGATGGAGTCACTCATATTCTTAGTTGTATTCCTCCTGATAAAAATGGTAACGATCCTGTATTGGAAAGACTTCAAAGTAAGCTAAAAGATTTATCCCTTGAATGGGTTGGTTATTTATCTACCACAGGAGTATATGGAAACACCGAAGGCGGTTGGGTTTCTGAGATAGATCAGCCTAATCCTTGTCAAAAAAGAAGCCGCAATAGATTAAATTGTGAAACAAAATGGATTGAATCTAGTTTGCCCGTGCAAATTTTTAGATTACCTGGCATTTATGGACCTGGAAGATCAACGTTTGAAGCAATCAAAAATCAGAAAATTCGAGTTATTTTAAAAAAAGCTCAAGTTTTTTCAAGAGTTCATGTTGCTGATATTACACATGCGATTATTTATTTATTACAAAATAAAGATTGTTTAAAGTTTCACCAAATCATTAATATTGCTGATGATGAACCCTCTTCTCAAATCGAGGTAATTCAATATTGTTACGATCTACTTGGTTTAAAAATGCCAAATCCAATATTATTTGAAGAAGCAAAAAAGGAATTGTCACCTATAGCTCAATCGTTTTGGGTGGAAAATAGAAGAGTCTCTAATAAATTATTATGCGAAACTCTTGGATATAAACTAGTTTACAAAAACTATAAACTAGGCTTAAAAAACTGCTTTTTAAATAGTTAAAAATAAATTGAAAAACTTTTTATGAATATTAAAAAAACTAATAATACTATTAAAATTGTTTTAAGCGTTGGAGATGAGTCTGGGATAGGTCCTGAAATAATTTTAAAAGCTCTTTGTTCTGATGAGTTACCCAACAATATCGACTTTACATTGGTAGGTTCTAAACAAAATCTATTAAATACATATACAAACCTCAAAGCTCTTGGTTTAGAAAAACTAGCTAATCCAAATTCTTTGCAAATTTATGATTTCGAAATTTCTCCATCTGATGACAAATCTAAATCGAGTTATGGTAATTCAAGTTTCTATTACTTAACAAAAGCAATCGAAATTGTAAGGCAATATCCTAATTCAGCACTTGTTACTGGCCCAATCTGTAAGAAATCATGGTCACTAGCGGGTCATTACTTTTCTGGACAGACCGAAGTATTAGCAAAATCATGTGGCATAAAAAATGTTGGAATGTTATTCACAGCTAAATCCCCAATAACAGGTTGGAGATTTAATACACTATTAGCCACAACCCACATACCACTTTGTGAGGTGCCAAAAAGGCTAAATACAAAATTAATTCACTCAAAATTAGATCTTTTCAAAGAATTTTGTGTTAGATATAACAAAAAACCTATTTTAAAAGTTGCGGGATTAAACCCTCACGCTGGCGAAGAGGGTATTTTAGGTAATGAAGAGAAAGAATGGCTTAATGATTCATTGATTACTTGGAATGAAAAGAATAAAGATATTGAATTATTAGGACCTATATCACCAGATAGTTGCTGGAACTCCTCCGCAAAAGCTTGGAAAAACAAAGATGCTGAAAAACATGATGGGATTCTTGCTATGTATCATGATCAGGGTTTAATACCAATTAAAGTTATAGCTCTTAATTACTCAGTAAATACCACAATAGGATTGCCTTTTATAAGAACATCTCCAGATCATGGTACGGGGTTTGATATTGCTGGCAAAGGGATAGCTCAATCGCAAAGCATGATAGAGGCTATAAAGACTGCAGTGGAAATGACTAAAAATTCAAGACTGCTTAACGCGCATTAAAACTTGCCCAAATTCAACTGGGGTTCCATTTTCAACTAGGATCTCTACTATTTCAGCGTTAAATTCAGATTCGATTTCATTCATCAACTTCATAGCTTCCAAAATACATATAGTTTGGCCGACCTGAACATTACTTCCTAGCTCTACAAATGGCTCCTCACCAGGCGCTGCAGCCCTATAAAATGTTCCTACCATAGGAGAAGTGATTTCAGTAAGATCTGAACGCCCAGGAGGTGCTACCTGAGGGGCTTCAGGCTCATTAACTATTGAGACATTATCATTAATGGATTTTTGAGCAATTGATTGCCTATCAAATGAAGTATTAGAAACTAAATTATTAACAACTTGGTTCTGATCAAATATATTCCTTTTTATTTCGAGTTTAAAATCCTCTCCCTCTAGCGAGAACTCTTGTATATCACTTGTAGAGATTTTCTCTATTAAGCGATTTAAGTCATCATGATCTAATTTCATAGCCATTAATTTTCACGTCCAAGATAACTGTCATTACGAGTATCAACTTTAATCATTTCTCCCACAGAAATAAATAAAGGAACCATAACTTGAGCACCTGTTTCTAGAATAGCCGGTTTCGTGCCCCCACTAGCAGTATCACCTTTAACTCCAGGATCAGTTTCAGTAACTTTCAAAGTGATAGATATTGGAAGTTCGACTTCTAGAACTTTACCATTATGAAAAATTACATTAACCTCCATTCCCTCTTTCAAATACTTAGCACCTTTACCGATTTGTTCAGAGGTGAGTCTTGTCTCTTCAAAACTTGTCATGTCCATAAAAACATAATCACCAGACTCCACATAAGTATGCTGCAGGTTAGACTTCTCAAGGATAGCCTGCTGTAGTGATTCTCCGGCTCGAAAAGTTTTTTCAACCACGTTGCCGCTTTGAACTGATTTTAATTTTGTTCGCACGAAAGCAGAACCCTTGCCAGGCTTGACATGTAGAAATTCTACAACACGCCAAACTTGTCCATCCAATTCGATGGTAGTACCTGTGCGAAAATCGTTACTGGAAATCATTCCTGTATTACTCCCCCAAGGATCATAAACCTGCAAGAGTGCTATGCAAAAATTCTTATCAAATCAGAACAAACTTTTCTTAATTCTATCAATTGTAATTTTACAGGTTTTTCTCTTAAAACCGATTCAAGTATTAGCTGATTTACCTACTGGAAATGCAGTTAAAGACCCTAGTGCAATCCTCAGAAACGCCCTCCCTATCAAGCAAG
This sequence comes from Prochlorococcus sp. AG-355-J04, assembly GCA_003280885.1. Lineage (GTDB taxonomy): Bacteria > Cyanobacteriota > Cyanobacteriia > PCC-6307 > Cyanobiaceae > Prochlorococcus_A. The sequence continues at coordinate 56,585 of QCDN01000001.1, forward strand.
TTGAGTTACAAGAACTTCAACACAAATTAGAAGAAACTAGTGACCTTGTAAGAGGAGGAAGATGGCCCGCTCTTATGAAAACTGTTACAAAATGTCAATCTTTACTAAAAAAATACCAGAGTAAAATTATTCAAGAATTGCCAAATGATAAAAAGAAAATTGCTGAAAAAATATTTTTAGATCTCAAAGAAAATTTTGATAGTCTTCAAGATTATTCTAAATCAAAGGATAAATACTCATTTATAGCGACCCGAAGAGATGCTTTAGATAAAATAGGGGGATTAGAAGAATATTTTCTACCAAATGACTTTCCATACTCTATTCCCCAAGAATTTGATAATTTACCACGATTACTGGGCAGAGCAAAAGTCAATATAAAAACCTCCAAAGGAGATATGCAAGCAATTGTGGATGGATTTAACGCCCCACTTACAGCAGGAGCATTTATAGATTTATCTTCAAAAAACTTCTACAAAGATTTACCTATCAACAGAGCAGAAGAATTTTTTGTACTGCAAACAGGTGATCCAATTGGTGAAGATATTGGTTATATAGATCCTGAAACAAACGAAGAACGTCACGTTCCCTTAGAAATTAGAATTCCTGATGAACAAGATACCTTTTATAATCAAACTTTTGAAGATTTAGGTCTTTACACAGAGACTCCAACATTACCTTTTGCAACACTTGGAACTCTAGGATGGTCCCATTCAAATACCGCAGTTGATGATGGCTCATCGCAATTTTTCTTCTTTTTATATGAAGCCGAATTAAATCCAGCAGGTCGCAATTTAATTGACGGGAGGAATGCTGCCTTTGGTTACGTTGTAGATGGATTTGATGTATTAGAAGAGCTTACTAAAGATGACACAATTATTTCAATTGATGTTTTAGAAGGTATTGAAAACCTCAAATTAAATGCATAAAGAAATATTAGAAGATATTGGGGAAAAAGAATTAATAAATAGGCTAGGAAAATTTATGCCTAAAAACCAAATTTCAGATGATTGCGCTTTAATCAAAGCTAAAAATGAGAATTTACTTGTTAATACTGATTCTATGGTGGAAAATGTTCATTTCAATGACATTACTATTTGTCCTGTGGACCTTGGGTGGAAAGCAGTTGTTAGCAACATCTCTGACTTATTATCCAGTGGAAGCAAGAAAACTATAGGCATTACAATAAGCCTAGTTCTACCTACTAGAACTGAGTGGATTTGGGTTGAAGAGTTATATAAAGGAATAAATAAAGCTTTAAAAAAATATGGCGGCATAATTCTTGGAGGAGATTGCTCAAAAGGGAATCAAAAAGCCATATCAATTACTGCTTTTGGGATTCAAGGTGAACTTGAATTACGAAGAAACGCTTGTAAACCTGGAGATGTCATCTTAACTACAGGAATTCATGGTCTTAGCAAACTAGGATTTTTAATTAAAAATAAAATTAATTTAGAAAATGATATTTCTCTTAATAAAAGATTAATCAATAAATCCATTAAACATTTTTGTCGGCCTACAGTTTACCCAAATTTTCTAAAAAATCTTATAAAAACTCGCTCCAATAAAAAAATCAAAAGAATAGGGTGTACTGATAGCAGTGATGGTCTATTTCAAGCTTTACAAGATTTAGCAAGTGCTAGCAAATGCAAAGCAATTATCAATTATGAAAAAATACCCAAAGATAAGGATTGGCCAAGAGGAGATAAATGGGACGAATATTATTTTTTTGGAGGTGAAGATTACGAATTAATTTTCTCCTTGCCAAAAAAGTGGGCAAAGAATTTATCTAAACTTGATAAAAATATTAACGAGATTGGTTTTTTTGCTGATGGTGAACCATCAATAGAATTTAAAAATAGTAACAAAAACAAATTATTAAATAACACACCTTTCAAGCACTTTTAATTATTCCCAATTTTTTGCAACAATCTCTGCTAAATCTACAACTCTCTGACTATAACCCCACTCATTGTCGTACCATGCAAGCACCTTTACAAGGTTGTCTCCAATACACATAGTAAGGTCACTATCTACAATTGATGATTCATTAGTACCTGCATAATCGCTTGACACTAATGGTTCATCTCCATACTTAATAATCCCTTTCATAGAGCTTAGAGATGATTCCTTGAGAGCATTATTGACTTCTTCAGATGTAACAGATTTAGAAGATTCAAAAACAAAATCTACTGCTGAAACGTTTGGAGTTGGAACTCTCATTGCAATTCCCGTTAATTTGCCTTTCATTTCTGGGTATACCAGAGCAACTGCTTTTGCAGCTCCTGTAGAAGTAGGAACGATGTTAGTAGCAGCGGCTCTAGCCCTTCTTAGATCTCTATGACTATTATCTAAAATTCTTTGATCCCCTGTATAACTATGAATTGTAGTCATCAAACCTTTGTTAATCCCAAAAGTTTGGTCTAAAACTTTAACTACTGGAGCTAAACAGTTCGTTGTACAACTAGCATTACTCAAAATATCATAATCTTTATGTTTATATGTATCAGCATTGACTCCAACTACATAAGTACCAACGCCATCACCTTTACCAGGAGCAGTTAAGATGACTTTTTTTGCTCCTACCTCTAAATGCTTACTTGCACCAACGTCTGTGTTAAATACTCCAGTAGATTCAATAACCAAATCTACACCCCAATCTTTCCAAGGGAGATTCATTGGGTTTCTATCAGAGAAACATTTAATTGTCTTGTTATTAATTACAAAAGTATCATCAGTATATTGAATATCAACACCATCAAGTTGACCAAGAACTGAATCGTACTTTAATAGATGAGCGTTAGTCTTAGGATCTGAGGTAACATTAATTCCAACTACTTCAATATTGGTGTAAGCCCCTCTACTAAGCCAACAACGCATAAAGTTTCGACCAATTCTGCCAAAGCCGTTAATTGCAACACGCAAAGTCATAACTAATAATTTCTAAATGATTAACCTAAGTTGCTGATCATACTGAATTTTGTGCAATAACGTAAGGTTTTTTTGATTTATTAAGCAAATAAGTCTAGTTTTGTATTAATTCAAGAAAAAAAACATTTTTTTTTAAGAAAAAATAGCAAAATTTTACCTAGAAGTTATTTTGATTTAAGTAAAAGATAAACATTGGATAAAAAATTACTGTTGAAAAGTCATTTTCATTTTATTGGGATTGGTGGTATTGGGATGTCAGCATTAGCAATAGGTTTACTTAAAAAAGGTTGTTCAGTTTCAGGATCTGATTTAGTTAAAAACGATGAAACTAAAAAATTGGAGAAATTAGGCGCAGTAATCTTTACTTCTCAAATTCGACAAAATATTGAATTTGTTATTTCAAAATTTACCAACAAATTGATTAATTTTGTTGTAAGCTCCGCGATCAAGCCAGAAAATGAAGAATTTCTATACTGCAGAGAAAAAAATTTATCTATAAAACATCGTTCAGAGATACTTGCAATGCTAATGCGCACTTATACTACATTGGCGGTAGCCGGCAGCCACGGAAAAACATCAACCAGTACATTTCTTTCTACAATACTTGAGTTATGTACGCGTAATTCTTCTTCAATAACTGGAGGAATAATTCCTATTTACAACTCTAATTGTCATTTAGAAAATACAAAATACTTAGTAGCTGAAGTTGATGAATCTGATGGGACAATTAACAAATATAAGTCTGATATCGGAATAATCAATAACATTGATTTTGATCATTGCGATCACTTTTCTAATTTAGGTGAAGTCATATCTTCTTTTAAAAGTTTTGCTAAAAACTCTAAAAAAATACTACTTAATTTTGATTGTGAAACCACAAGAAATAATTTTTATTCTAATTGTAAGTGGTCAAACACTACGGCTAAAAACGTAGCTTATGCAATAATTCCGACTGAAATTAATGCAAAGTATACAATTGGAAAATATTATGAAAATGAAAATTTTATTAGTAATTTAAATATTCCAATTCCAGGTTTGCACAATCTATCTAATATCACCGCAGCAATAGCAGCTTCAAGAATGATAGGAGTAGATTTTATAGAAATTAAGAAAAATATAAAATATCTTAAACTCCCGAAAAAAAGATTTGAATTCAGAGGCCAAATAGATGAAAGAAGTTTATATGATGATTATGCACATCACCCAAACGAAATAAAAGAGACGATTAGATTAGGAAGATTATTGATTCAGCAAAAACATAATAATAAAAGTCAAAACGGTAGATTAATAGCTATATTTCAACCTCATAGATACTCGCGGGTGAAGCAATTTACTAAAGAATTCGCTGAAGAATTATCAAAGGCAGATGTTATTTATGTAACCAGTATTTATGGAGCAGGAGAAGGAAACGAAGATAAAATTACTTCGAAAATGATCACTGATCTGATTTATAAAAAAAATAAAAATGTTAGTTACATAAATAATTATTATGAAGTTACAAAGAATTTTTACGAATTAACTCAAAAAGGGGATTTAATTTTGAATATGGGGGCTGGTGATTGTCATAATTTCTGGTCAATTTTAAATGAGAAAAACAATTATAGTAGATAACTAATGTATGAATAAAAAAATTTTTTCTGAAAACTGTAATTTAAGTAGTTATACAACTATAAAAGTGGGAGGAGTAGCTGAATATTTTGCTGAGCCAAGAAGCATTGAAGAACTTTCGTATTTAATAAAATGGGCTAATTTAAACAAACAAAGATGTCAAATAATTGGCGCAGGTTCAAATCTTTTAATAAATAATATTTTCATAAAAGGCTTAGTTATTTGTACAAAAAAGTTGAAATCACTCAAGATAGAACCATATTCAGGAATTGTTGAAGCAGAAGCAGGTGTAATGCTCCCAACATTATCTAATTCTCTCGCTAAAAAAGGATTACAAGGAGGAGAATGGGCTGTAGGAATTCCAGGAACATTAGGAGGAGCAATTTATATGAATGCTGGCACAGGTAATTTATCTCTAGCAAAAAATCTTATTTCAGTAAAAGTTATAAATAATAAAACTCATGAAAAACTTGAAATTGAAAAAAAAGATATCAATTTTGAGTATAGATTTAGCTCTTTTCAAAGAAATGATTTAACAATTATTAGTGCAAGATTACATTTTGAACCAAATGGAAATCTAGAACAATTAATTCAAACAACCAAAAATAATCTTAAATTAAAAACAGAAACACAACCATATCATCAACCAAGTTTTGGTAGTGTTTTTAAAAATCCTGAAAATAATTATGCAGCAAAATTAATTGATGATATGGGTTTAAAGGGATTTAAAATTGGCGGTGCTGAAATTTCTAAAATGCATTCAAATTTTATAATTAACACTTCTTCAGCAAGTTCAAATGATATTTATGAATTAATAACAGTAATTCAACAAAAAGTACTACAAAACAAAGGGATTTATTTGCAACCGGAAGTAAGAATGATTGGTTTTGACTATCCTAACTAAAGAAACGTTTTTACAAAATGGCGGGTTTTGGACTTCCTAACTTTGGACAACTTACAGAAGCTTTTAAAAAAGCTAAACAAATTCAGCAAGATGCTCAAAAATTACAAGATGAACTTGAAAATATGGAGATTGAAGGCAAAAGTGATGATGAAATGGTAAGAGTTTGGATAAGTGGAAACCAACTTCCTTTAAAGGTAGAAGTACAAGAAAACATCTTAAATGCAAATAAAGAACAAATAGAACACAATATCCTACAAGCTATTCAAAAAGCCCATGAATTATCAACTACAACTATGAAAGAGAGGATGAATGATTTGACTGGTGGATTAAATCTTAATCTTCCTGGTTTTGATAATAGTGACTCTTAGAAGACTCAATCATTTCCTTATAAAAAGAATATCTTTCGAAGGATTTATTTAAATTACATCCCTCATCTTTTAAATGTAAGCAGTTACGAAATTTACACTTAATTCCTTCTTCGATTACCTGTTTATATATTTCTGAATAAAGATTTGGTAATAACTTAATATCAACCTCTAAAGGTTGCATATTAAAACCAGGAGTATCCACGATGTAACTTTGATTCGATATTGAAAATAACTCAACATTTCGAGTAGTATTTTTTCCTCTCTTAATTTTATTGGAAACTGGAGCAGTACTATTTTGAAGACCAGGAATAATCATATTTAGCAAAGTAGTTTTGCCAACTCCGGATGGGCCCATAAAAATTGAACATTCTTTTTGCTTTAAATCGGCTAATAAATTTTTAAAGCAATCAGATTTCTCTAAATTTAAAGTTATTACTTCGTAACCCCATTTCTCAAATTTATCAAGTAGATATGATCTTCTCTTATCAGAAATTAAATCACACTTTGTTAAAACTAATGAGACTTCAACTCCCATTGATTCTGCTGATATCAAAAACCTATTAACTTGTGATAAATTTAACTCTGGTTCTTGAACGGAAAAAGTAACGTATATGTTAGAAATATTTGCAACTGAGGGTCTAACTAAAAGATTTTTTCTTTTTTTTAGACTAGTAATTACTGCGCGTTTACTTTTAAAATCAATTTTTTCAATCGCAACTTCGTCTCCAACATAAATTAATTGATCCTTGAAATTGATAGACTTCTTAACCTTACATAAAAATTTCTTGCTATTTCCTAAGTTTTCTTGATTTTTTAAATCAACTAAAAAAAAATCATTAAATTTTTTCGTAACTAAACCTAAATATTTAATATTAGTTTTCATTCAATATTTTTATTTTTATAAATTTTTCATTTTCTTTGATTTGTTTAAACAAACATCCCATCTCTTTTAAATTTTTTAATACCATTTCTTCTGGTTCACCTTTATCTAGTTCAACAATAAGTTGTTCGTTTTTAGATAATTTCTCCAAAGCCAATTTAATTTTGACAACATTTAAAGGACATGGAACAGATTTAAGATCCAAATACTTTAAGGAAGTCATTAAGATTCTTTACCAAATAATTTACTAAAAAGTCCACTACTGGAATTAATATTTTTATCTGAATATTGAGAAGCTAAACCCTCTAAAAGCTCTCGTTCTCCGTCGGTTATACGAGTTGGTAATTTTACTTTTACTAAGACTTCATGATTTCCTCTCGCAACCGGATTACCAAGTCTAGGTACCCCTTTATTCTCAAGTGAAAGAGTTGTATTTGGCTGCGTACCACTTGGAATTTTTAAATTAACATCTCCATCAACTGTAGTAATTTTAACAGTGTCACCTAAAATAGCTTGTAGATAACTCACTACTATTTCTGAGTAAATAGTCACACCATCTCTTTTAAGTTTTGAATCATTCTTAACCTTTATAAAAACATAAAGATCACCAGGTGGACCCCCTTTCAAACCAACATTTCCCTCACCGGAAACTCTTAATTTAGTGCCAGTATCAACTCCTGCAGGAATATTTATTCTTAATTTTTTTCTGACTTGCTTCACTCCATTACCGCCACAACTTACACATGGATCTGCAATTATCTGACCAGCCCCATTACATGAAGGGCATTCAGCTACTTGTGTGAAATTACCAAAAGGTGTTCTTGTAGCTCTTCTAACTTGTCCACTTCCACCACATGTTGAACAAGTTTTGGGGCCAGTTCCTGGTTTTGCGCCTGTGCCCCTACAGACTTCACATGTCTCCAGATGAGGAATTTTAATTTCTCTTTGTTGACCAAAAATTGCATCTTTAAAATCAACATTAAGGTCATACCTTAGATCATCTCCTTGTTGGGGACCTCTTCTTTGTGTTCTTCCTCCTTGTGGATTTTGCCCCCCAAACCCATTAAAAAAAGTTTCAAATAAATCAGCAAAGCCACCCATATCTCCCATATCAGGCATTCCAGCTGCGCCTCCAAGGCCAGCCTCTCCAAATTGGTCGTATCTTGCTCTAGTTTCAGGATCAGCTAATGCTTCATAAGCCTTACCAATTTCTTTAAATTTATCTTCCGCACCAGGTTCTTTATTAACATCAGGATGATATTGTCTTGCTAATTTTCTATAAGCCCTTTTTAAGGTATCCGCATCAGCATCTCTTGAAACTCCAAGTATTTGGTAAAAATCAGCCATTAGATAATGCTCAAATAAAAATTTGGAATTTATACATCTTCAGAAGTATTTACCTCTGAATTAACATCCCCTTCAACTTTATCCTTTTCTACTTCCTGTTGTGAATTTTGTTTACCAGGTCCCATAGAAACCTTAACCAATGCATGTCTCAAAACCTTACCTTCTAGATGATATCCTCGCTGCAATTCTTCAATAATAAAGTCCTCTTCAAACTCTTCACTAGGTTCTCTTAATACAGCTTCATGCAAGTTTGGATCAAATTGCTGACCAACAACTCTCATTGGTGACACTCCCTGTTGTTTTAAAACTTCTACCAGTTGTTTATACAATCCTTGATAACTTCTATGAAGAGCTTGAGCTTCCTCATTTTCTGGTTTAAGTTGTTGTCGTGCTCTCTCAAAATTGTCAACAATAGGAAGTATTGCAGTTAAAGTCTTTGAAACAAGTTGGATTTTTAAATCGTCCTGATCCCTTGACTGCCTTTTTCTGAAATTATCAAAATCTGCTGAAATCCTTACATATTGATTTTTTAATGTTTCATGCTCTTTTTCTAATTGTTCTAATCTTGCATCATTATTGGAAATAGTATTTTTTAATTCTTCAGTATTAATCTCTTCTGTTTTTGGAGAAGATAATTCATCATTTTCAATAGTTGGATCTTGCTCAGATGAAATTTTTTCAGGAGCATTATCCTGAATAGAAACATCACTTTCTTTATTATCAATATTGTCTGATTGATTTTCAATCATTTTTCTAAAATTTAATAAAACTATTTTCCAATAAAGTGATGCACAAAACAAGTTGCGGAAGGCCGCACAAATATTTAGTCAGGAACAAATCTCAATGCTAAGCCATTGTTGCAGTACCTTTTGCCAGTGGGAAGTGGCCCATCATTGAAGACATGTCCTTGATGGCCTCCACATCTAGAGCAGTGATATTCGGTTCTAGGGACAATTAACTTGAAATCAACTTTTGTTTCTACTGATCCTTGAATTGAATCCCAAAAACTTGGCCATCCTGTACCACTATCATACTTTTTATCTGACGAAAAAAGCGGCAAATCGCATCCCGCGCAGTGAAAAATTCCTTTTCTTTTTTCATTATTTAATTTGCTACTGAATGCTCTTTCAGTCCCTTCCTCCCTTAATATATAATAAGATTCTGGACTAAGCCTAGTTTTCCATTCGTCTTTTGAAAAATTCCACTCTTCTTTAGAAGCAATTGAAGATGCTAATACTTTAATGGGGTTAAAGATTATTTTTAAGATTGACATAGTAGGAATTAGAATAAAAGTTCTTCTTGATAGAAATTGATTCATATATTTAAATCACAAAAAAGAAATGGATTTCGTTCAGCCTAATTCTATTAAAAATATTCATAAATTAAGTATTGCTCCAATGATGGATTGTACTGATAAGCACTTTAGAATGATAATGAGAAAAATAAGTTCACAAGCTTTACTATATACGGAAATGATTGTGGCCCAAAGTTTAGTTTATACGAATAAAAAAGAAAAATTTCTAGATTTTAATGATGAAGAACACCCAATATCGATTCAGTTTGGAGGGGAGGATCCTACAATCCTTAAAGAAGCAGCCCAAATGGCTCAGGATTGGGGTTATGACGAAATAAACTTTAATGTTGGTTGTCCAAGTCCAAAGGTCTGTTCTGGAAATTTTGGCGCTTCACTTATGAAAGAACCTGAAAAAGTAGCAGAGTGTATAGAATCCTTAAAAAATAATTGCAACTTACCGGTTACGATTAAACACAGAATAGGTGTAGACGATGATGATAGTTTCGTTAACTTGAATAATTTCGTAAGAATTATCGCAAATGCTGGTGCAGATAGATTTACAGTTCATGCAAGAAAAGCAATATTAAAGGGCCTAAATCCAAAACAAAACAGGACTATTCCTCCACTAAATTATGATTTAGTGAAAAAATTAAAAAATTCAAATCCAGAATTATTAATAGAAATTAATGGAGGTTTAACAAATATCGATGAATCATTAAAAGCCTTAAATGATTTTGATGGAGTCATGATTGGACGTTCCGTATATAACCATCCTTTAAGATGGTCTGAAATTGATCAAAAGATTTATAGAAAAAATACAAACCCCAAATCTGCTTCAAATATTATTTTCTCCTTAATTCCATATATAGAAGCACATTTAAGTAAAGGAGGAAAATCTTGGGATATTTGTAAACATCTTATAAATTTAGTTGAAGGTATACCAAAAGCAAAAATTTGGAGGAATCAAATTTCCAATAAATCTATAAAAAAAGAATTAAATATTGAATATCTATTGAAGTTGACTACAGAGCTTGAAGAAATGGGTTACTAATTTGTCTCGTTTGAAGCATTACTCTCATTAGACACTCCCCTTTTTCTCCTGCTTCTACCATTTTCATATTCAGAGTTTTCAGAAGAATTTCCATAACTTCTATCTTCCCAACCTTCTGCTCCAGAAGATTTATTAGTATAAGAACTATTAGATCCAGAGTTACCGCCACCATAGCCGCCGCCGTAATTGCCACCTCCATAGCCGCCGTTATTACCGCCATAGCCGCTGTTACCGCCACCATAGCCGCCGTTACCGCCACCATAGCCGCCGTTGTTACCACCACCATAGCCACCCCTTCCTCCTCTACGGGATCCACCAGAACCCCTTGGCTCAGCTTTATTAATTCTTAATGGCCTACCCATAAGTTCAGCGCCTTGCAAACCATCAATAGCTGTTGACTCAATAGCTTCATCTGCCATTTCAATAAATGCGAATCCTCTTTTCCTGCCAGTGTCTCTCTCCAAAGGAAGTGAACAATTTAAAACCTCACCAAAAGGGGCAAATAATTGTATTACGTCTTCACGCTCTGCACGGAACGGCAAATTGCCAACAAAAATACTCACTTTAAACTCAACAAAGAAAATTTACCTTATAAAAAACTATTATGAGTAGTCTCATAACGTTGCATTATTATTGTACTTCAAAGCATACCATTGTTGTAGAAAAATAATTGAGATTCAGAGTAACAATTTTTTTTGCCAATTATTTACTTCTTTTTCTACTTGAACAAAACCTGTACCACCTTCGCTATTTCTTGATTTAACGACATTAAGAGGTTTAAGATCCACAAAAACATCTTCATCAAATTCGGGATGAAATTTTTTAAATTCGTCAATTTTAAGATTTTTTAATAACATTTTTCTCTCCAAGCAATATTTAACTATTTCACCAACAACTTGATAGGCTGTCCTAAATGGAACATCTTTACCAACTAAGTAATCTGCTAAATCGGTAGCATTAGAAAAGTCATTTTCTACTGAATCAGATAGATTTTTAATATTAAATTCAATTCCCTCATTAATAAGAATAGTCATTGCTTGAATACAAGAAGATATTGTTTCTGTAGTATCAAATATTGGTTCTTTATCCTCTTGAAAATCCTTATTATATGAAAGTGGTACACCTTTAACCATCGTTAACAATGCCTGAAGATGTCCATACACTCTTCCGGTCTTACCTCTTATCAATTCTGGAACATCAGGATTTTTTTTCTGTGGCATTAAGCTACTTCCCGTAGCACATTTATCTGTTAATTTTGCAAAAGAAAATTCATCAGTTACCCATAAAATTATTTCCTCTGAAATTTTACTTAAATGAGACATCAACAAAGCAGATGCAGAAACAAACTCTATACAAAAATCTCTATCACTAACTGCATCAATACTGTTTTTATAAATCTTTTCAAAACCCAATTCTGCAGCTGTAAAGTGTCTATCTATTTTTATTTTTGTTCCAGCTAATGCTGCAGCGCCTAACGGAGAAGTATTAACTCTAGAGCGTACTTCTTTAAACCTTTCACGGTCTCTTTGGAGCATTTCTAAATAAGCCAATAAATGATGAGCCAAAGATAATGGTTGAGCTCTTTGCATGTGGGTATATCCAGGAATTAGGGTATAAATATTAGATTTCGCAAGATTTAAGAAGGATTTTTGCAAATCGGTTATTAAAATTTCAATATTGTCAATCTTTTTTCTTAGCCACAATCTTATATCTGTACCAACCTGATCGTTTCTACTTCTACCTGTATGTAATTTTTTTCCAGTTTCACCAATTAAACTTATCAACTTTTCTTCTATGCAATAGTGAATATCTTCAAAAGGTGGACCAGGAGAAAATTTACCCTCCAAATACTCAACTTTTATTAACTCTAGACCATTAATAATTTGCGAAGTTTCAGAAGAGGATAAAACTTTTGTTTTGCCAAGCATTTTCGCATGAGCAATCGAACAATCTAAATCTTCTAAAATAAGATTTCTATCAAAACCAATTGATGCATTAAACTTTTCAATAAAAGGGTCAAGTGCATTATCGAACCTTTTACTCCAAACTTTTGCCATATTAATTAGTAACTTTAAGTATCTCTAATAAAGCATTTTTTTATATAAGTGACAAAAAATATCTATTTCAATTGAAAAATAACCATCGAGGCATCATCTTCCAGATGTCTATTTTGTCCTGTAAAGTCATCTAACTTTTTAAATATTTTATTTAAAATTTCTTGAGACGTATAAGATTGCTTGCATAATTTTGTGAGAGTTTTAATTAATCTTTCCTCATCAAATCTTTGCCCTAGAGAATTAGAAGTATCAATTACTCCATCTGTGTAATAAAGAACTAAATCATTTTGATTAAGCTTGATTTCACCACAATCATATTCAGCATCTTTTTGTAGTCCAAGTACAAATCCTTCTGAATCTAATTTAATAATTTTCTGATCTGAACTTTTCCAAAGCAGAGGCGGATTATGTGCTGCATTAGCGAATCTCAATTTTCTAGTTCTAGGGTCATAATCTGAATAAAATAATGTCACAAATCTATGTGATTGATTTAAATCATTAATTGCTAATTGATTCAAATCATGCAAAATTCTATCTGGAGGCAAACCTGTAAGGATCTCTGCACGTAGCATTCCTCTTAACATAGTCATTAAAAGACCGGCTGGAATCCCTTTACCCATGACATCACCTATTACAAAAGCCCATCGTGATTTTTCTTTTCTTTTTTCAGAGATATTCGTCTTTAAGCACATAAAATCATAGTAATCACCGCCTAACTGGAGAGCTGGTCTACAATGTGCAGCTAAATCTATACCATGGATAATTGGACAATAATCCGGTAGTAATTGAGATTGAATTTCAGCACCAGTGGAAATTTCTCTATCTACATTTTCATGCTTTTTCTTTGTTCTGATTAAGTAGTGATTTTCTAATCCAACAGCTAAACAGTTTTCAATAAAAGTAAAATTACGATCTTCAGTAATGGACAGCCTAGAGACATCTCTGCTAAAAATATAAATAAATCCTCGACATTTACCTCTAGATAGTATTTTTTTTGTTTCAATCTTATATTCTTTAAAATTAGTTTTTAAAGCATTATCAAAAGTTAGAATATCTTTTATTTTAAAATTTCTTGAAAATTGAAATTGATTTAAAAAAGTATTAATTTCTTCTTGAATTGTTAAATATTCATCAATAGCAGAAATTTTTATATTTTTTTTCCATATCTCTCCCTCATAATCTAGAGGAATAATTAATATTATATTATCAATAAAAATATGTTTAAAAATTAAGCATACATAATCCAGTAATTTATTTATGTTGGAAAATGATTTTAAATAGTATGCTAATGAAGATGCGATTTCAGCAAATTTATATTTATTTTTTAAAGTTACTGTAGATTCATTTTCTAAAAAATTTTGAATAAATTTATTCGAAAATATTTTTTCTTTATGATTATTTATCAAAACAAATATAATAGATAAATATGTTTTAACATTAAATTTAAATTTTTAAAAAAAATTCATTAAATATTTATTTATCTGCAAGCAAAGCTTCTACAAATTCATAACTATTAAATGGTCTTAAATCTTTTATACCTTCTCCAGCTCCAATAAACCTTATAGGCAAATTTACTTCTTCAGATACAGCTAAAGAGACTCCTCCTCTAGAAGTTCCATCTAATTTAGTAATAATTGCTCCACTTAAATCTGCTGATTTAGCAAAACTTTTTGCTTGCTTTAGGCCATTTTGACCCTGACTTGCATCTAACACTAATAATGATTCAACAATTGCATCTGGGACCTTTTTATCAATAATTTTTTTTATTTTTGCTAATTCATCCATCAAATTATTTTTTGTTTGCAATCTACCAGCAGTATCAACAAGTAATAAATCAACATTTCTTTTTTTTGCAGAATTAATTGCATCAAAAACTACAGCAGCTGGATCAGCATTTTTTGATTGATTAGATATAACGTCGACATTACTTCTATCTCCCCATACTTTAAGTTGTTCTACTGCAGCCGCTCTAAAAGTATCAGCCGCAGCTATCAAAGTTTTATAATTACTTTTTGATGACAAATATGCTAATTTTCCTAATGTAGTAGTTTTACCCACACCATTAACTCCTACTAATAACCAGACATTTAACTTACCCTTTTTGGGAACTAAAATATCATTGCCCGAATTTTTTATTGGTTTGTCGATAATTAATTTTATTTCCTTCTTCAAGAATTTTATTCCTGCTTCTCCACCCACTACTTCCTCGTTTAATTTTGTTCTAAGAGAACTTATAACTTTGTCGGTTGAATCAATCCCTACATCAGCTCTTATTAATAGAGTTTCTAAATCATCAAGAGATTCAGGAGTAAGAGGATCATCTCCCAATTTATCTAATAATTCAGTAACAAATCCTTTTCGGGTTTCTTCTAATCCTCTCCTTAATTTAGTTAACCAATCAATTTCATCAATCGATATTTGATTTATTTTTTTTCCTTGAGCAGCTAATACCATTGCAGACCAAGTAAAGTTATCATCAAATTCTCCTAATTCAGATTCTGCAACAGTTTTTGACTGTCCAAGAATATTTTCTTTATTGGCAATATCAATCAATTCTTGCTTTTGCTCTTCCTGTTTCTGTAATTCTTGCTTTTGCTCTTCCTGTTTCTGTAATTCTTGCTTTTGCTCTTCCTGTCGTTTTTTTAAAAGTGCATATGCTTGTGCAGCCCACTCACGAGAATTATCGGATTCAGTATTATTCATTATTATATGTAATTCGTAATTAGATATTTTAAAATACTATTCATTTATATCAAATAATTATGACAATTAAATTGTTTGTAATCTCCTTAAAACTCCATTAATAAATTTTCTTCCTTGCAAATCACTATATTTATTAGCTAAATTTACAGCCTCATCACAAGCAACAGCGACAGGTGTGTTCAAAAAATTGATATCCACGTAAGCTAGACGTAAAATATCTCTATCAATTCTTGGTAATCTTTTTAATCTCCAGCCATCCATTGCTTGATCGATATCAGAATCAATACTTTTAAGGTTGTTTATAATATTACAAATCCTATGATTAACATCCTCTCTAATATCAATTTGACCGCTAGAAACAATTAATTTTGGAAAGTCTAAAGTTATTGAGAGTGTATTCATTACAGTTTCAATTTTTGTTAAAGATTTTTTTAACTCATCTCGAACATTTGAATAAGAGGAATCAACACCTTCTTGCAATTCACTATCTAATATTTTTTGAGAAGCATTTTCAAACTCTAACTCGCAATTATCTAATTCATCTCTGCAATAGTTAATTAGAGAATCCAAAGCAGATTCAAAAATTTCTTCTATCTGGGATTTATTTAATTTAAAATCACCTTTATCTTTGATAAGGCCAAGAGAAATTAAAGATAATTCTCTAGAAAGAGATCTATTATGCATCAATTAAGAAGAAGTATTAGTTGAAGCTCGCAATTGAGAAAACAATTTCGAAAATGTTGGATTTGTAGTGTTATTTTTCTCATCTGGATTAACTATCCCAGCCGAAATTATTGTTCTAAAAGCATCTTCAACAGAAATATCCAAATCCTTAACAGAAGACTCAGGAACAAGTGTGTACCATCCAGTAGTTGGATTTGGTGCTGTAGGAATAAAAATACTAAGTAGCTTTTCTTCTAATTCTGGCTGCAGAGAAGGTCCTACATCTCCAGTTACAAATCCAACACTATATAGTCCCTCACGAGGATATTCAACTAAAACAACTCTTCTAAATCTATTAGATTTATTACTCAAGAAAGTTTCTAGCAATTGCTTAAGAGTTTTATAAACCGCTCCAGCTACTGGAATTTTTGATAGAGTACCCTCTCCAAATTCCAATAACCATCTTCCTACGAAATTTCTCGCCATTAAGCCTATAAGTAAAATAGCCAATAAAGGAACAGTTAAACCTAAGGTAAGATTAATTAAATCTTGTAATAAAGGATTTAAATTAATAAAGGGATTAAGTTGCTTTGGAACTGAAGTAACTAATGTTAATACAAATTTACTAACTAATGATGACAGCCATATTGTTGTTGCTAAGGGTATTACAACTAATAAACCCGCTATAAGATCATTTTTTAGATCTTGTTGAAGCCTAGATCCTAAATTCGAATCTTCATTTTTATTAATTTCAACCAAAATAAAGTTTCTAACTATATTAACTTTACTAATAATTTAACTGTTTTTACTAAGTTAGGATATATTTTTTCTAAATATATCTAAATTATTCATAAGTTCATTCTCCAAAAATAACTTTCAAAAGAAATACTATAAAAAATAAAAAAATGATTTATACGATTCAAGACAAAAAAGAAATAAGTAAAAAATTAAAAGAAAGAGCTATTTTTGAAGGTTTTACAATTGCTGGAATAGCTTCAATACCAGGTAGTTCGCGAATAAGATTAAGGACTAATGCATTAGACAGGTGGTTATCCAGTAACCACCATGCTGAAATGAAATGGATGGAAGCAGAAAAAAGAAAAAATATAGACTTACTGTTTGAAGATGCAAAAAGTGTTTTAGGCGTTGGATTTGTTTACCTTCATTCAGAAAATAACAACAATAATTTCCTCAAGGTAGCTAAATTTAGCCAAGGAGAAGATTACCATAAAGTAATTCACAAAAAATTAAAAAATATTGGTAAGTGGATTGACCTAAAAATTCCTGATTGCAAATGGAAAATATGTGTTGACACCTCTCCACTTCTTGAAAAAGCATGGGCAGAGGAGGCAGGAATTGGTTGGATAGGTAAAAATAGTAATTTAATAAGCAAAAAAAATGGTTCTTGGTTTACTTTAGGTTTTATGATCCTTACAAAAGATTTAATACCAGATAAACCGCATCAATCACTTTGCGGAAAATGTGATTTATGTATTGAACGTTGTCCCACAAAGGCAATAGTAGAACCTTTCGTTATACAATCAGATCTATGCATTGCGTACCACACAATAGAGAATAGAGATGAAAATATTCCAAAGAAAATAGAAAATAATTTAGATGGATGGGTTGCAGGATGCGATATTTGCCAAGATGTATGCCCTTGGAATAAGTCAGTTCCATACAATAATAATTTTGAAACTACACCAAAGGAATGGATTAAAAATCTTAATATTGATTCGTTAAATTGGGACGATAAAACTTGGAAAGAAAATCTCAAAGGAACTACATTGAA
This sequence comes from Prochlorococcus sp. AG-355-J04, assembly GCA_003280885.1. GTDB lineage: Bacteria > Cyanobacteriota > Cyanobacteriia > PCC-6307 > Cyanobiaceae > Prochlorococcus_A. The sequence continues at coordinate 74,180 of QCDN01000001.1, forward strand.
AAGAATTAAACCATGGATGTGGAAAAGAAACATACAAGCAAATTTAAATAGTAAAAAATAAAATTATGAAAGAGTTTTTAAAAAAAATAATCTGGATCTTTTTGATAAGTTTTTACTTTTTTCAAATTGAAAAAGTTAAAGCAATAGTTCCCTATTATTATTTCCCAACAATAAAAAATTTGCAAAAGCAAAGTTTAATTATTGGTAAAAATGCATATCAGCTACTTTATTTTGGACAATATGAAGACAGCCTTAACCTAGCCAAATTAGCTGTAAAAATAAATGCAAAAGATGAAAAACTATGGTTAATTTTGGCTGAAGCACAATTAGCTAACAAACAATACGAAAATGCATTAAATTCTCTCAATAAAGCAGAACAGATAAATTCAAATAATAGCGAAATATATTTTGCTAAGAGTAATATTTACTTAAAAATTTCCCAACAAACAAAAGCAAAGAGTTCTTTAAAAAAAGCAATAAAGATAGAACCTAGTAACCACAAAGCTATCTTTCAATTAGGCAACATTTTATTAATGGAGAAAAATTACTTGGAAGCTATCAAATTTTTTGGTAAATCTATAGAAAGTAAACCTGATTTCTGGCAAGCAATCAATAATCAAGGTTTAGCTTATTTCGAGAAAAACAATATAAATCTTTCAATCAAACTTTTTAAACGTGCAATCTCAATTCAAGAAAATTCTGAACCATTACTAGGCCTCGCCGCATGTTTAAGGATTAATAATACTAAATTAGCAATTCAGCTAGCCAAAAAAGCTTTGGCTAAAGATCCCAAATATGTCAATTATGATTATAGAAAAGAACAGTTATGGGGAGAAAAATTACAAGCCTCTACAGAAATTCTTTTACAAAATGAACAGCTTAAAGAAGATGTAATACTGGCAAAATCCAAAATAAGTGAATCATCTTAATGTTCAATACTGGTAAATATTATTTTACCTATTAGTCTTAATTTAGTTAGTTAATAATTACTCAATTTTACGTTCTAATGGATAAGAAAAAATTCACTTCCATCTCACTTCAAGAAGAAATGCAACGTTCTTATTTGGAGTATGCAATGAGCGTAATAGTTGGACGTGCTTTACCTGATGCGAGAGACGGTCTTAAACCTGTACAAAGAAGAATCATATTTGCGATGTATGAATTAGGTTTAACACCTGATAAACCTTTTAGGAAGTGTGCAAGAGTTGTTGGAGATGTGCTTGGAAAGTACCATCCTCACGGAGATCAAGCAGTATATGATGCATTAGTAAAGCTAGTACAAAATTTCTCAACTAAATATCCTACGCTTGACGGTCATGGAAATTTTGGATCTGTGGATAATGATCCGCCGGCAGCAATGAGATATACTGAGACCAGATTAGCTCCAATAGCTCATAAAGGATTTCTTGAAGAAATTGGATCAGAAACAGTAAACTTTTCAAATAACTTTGACGGTTCTCAAAAAGAACCAGACGTTCTTCCAGCCCAACTGCCATTTTTATTGTTGAACGGCTCATCAGGTATTGCTGTTGGTATGGCAACAAATATTCCGCCTCACAACCTAGGCGAAATTGTAGATGGTTTAGTTGCCTTAGTTAAAAATAAAGATATTAGTGATAAAAAACTTTCTAACATTATCAAAGGACCTGATTTTCCTACAGGCGGAGAATTAATTTATAGTCATGTAATAGAAGAACTTTATCAAACTGGAAAAGGATCTATAACCATAAGAGGAGTTGTAAATACAGAAGAAGTAAATTTAGGCAAAGGGAAACATAAAAAGAATGCAATAATCATTACAGAGCTTCCTTACCAAGTTAATAAAGCAGGTTGGATTGAAAAACTCGCAGAACTTGTAAATTCAGGGAAAATTATTGGGATTTCTGATATTAGAGATGAGAGCGACAGAGATGGAATGAGAATTGTAATAGAACTAAAAAAAGATTCTAATTCTGAACTTGTTATTTCTAATTTATATAAAAAAACAACTCTCCAAACAAACTTTGGCGCAATATTCTTAGCTTTAATTAATGGGAAGCCTGTACAACTAAATCTGAAAGAATATCTCAACTATTTTCTTGAATTTAGAGAAGAAACAATTAGAAAAAGAACTTTTTATTTTCTAAAAAACACCCTTGATAAACTAGAAATATCAGAAGGTTTATCTAAAGCTACAAAAAACATTAAAAAAGTTATCGCAATTATTGAAGAATCAGAAAATTCTCTGCAAGCTAGATCAAAACTAGTAGAAAATTTTTTCTTAAGTGAAAAACAGGCAAATTCAGTTTTGGATATGCCACTAAAAAAATTAACAAATCTAGAAAAAAATCAAATTGATAATGATATAAAAAATTTAGAAGAAAAAAAGAATTATTTTCAAAAATTATTGAACGAAAGAGAATTATTACTTAAATTACTCATAGAAGAATTATTAATATTAAAGAAAAAATACAACGTTATACGTAAAACAAAAATAATTAAGAATATAAATCAAAATGAAGAATTAGAATCGCTTAATAATCAAATATTAGAAGACTTGATTAATAAAAAAACAAAATTATACATAGACAATAGACTTTATTTAAAAAGGATGATTTTAAGTAATTACAAGAAATCATTTGAGGTTGTAAATAAAATTATAGATAATAAAAATATTCAAAAATTTATATGTAATATTGAAAAAAATATAAAATTAATAGGAATCACAAATACAGGGAGGGTATTTAATATTGATTGGGAATCAAGTTTTAATAAAGAATATAAATTAGATAATAAAATTTTTGGAAATATTCATCCTAGTGAAATAATAAATTTTCATTCAATTAAAAAAGGAACTAAAAATTATTTATGTATCTTGAATTCAGATGGAAGATTTAAAAAAGTTTTATTTGATGAAGATATGATTAAAAGTAATAGATCTTTCACTATTGCAAAATTAAAAAATAATTTAAAAACAATTGATTCTTTTATTTCTAATGAAAAAGAAGATTTAATAATATTAACCTCGATAGGAAGAATTTTTAGATTTAAGTTATCAAATAAATTTTTAACGCCGACTTCTAAACAATCCCAAGGATTAATAATTGCAAAACTTTTACCAACTGAAAAAATCGTTTCTTGTTGTACATTCCATGATGGAGAAAATATTTTTTTAATATCTAAACAAGGAAAAATCTTTTGCATAAATAGTAATGAAATTTATTGCTCAAATGAATACACTTTAGGATATTTGAATGAAAAAACCCAACTTAAAAACGATTACTTCCTAAAAATACTTTCAAGTAACCATTACCTTGATATTGAAACTAATAAAAATAAATCTGCAAGATTAGACCTAAATAAATTAAATTTCAAATCAAATAAATCAAACTTTTTAATTGATTTTTTAAAATTAAATAACGATGAATGCCTTGAAAATTGTTTCCGACTTGAAAACTTTCTCGACTAAGATTTATATTCATTTTGAACCCAATTTAAGTATTCTTGATTTACTGTTCCAGTTACATAATCACCAGTAAAACAACTCATCTCTAAACCTTTAATAGGAGAATCACCTATTATAGATTTACGCAAACTTTCAACACTTTGATAAACAAGGTTATCAATTTCAAGTTTATCGGCGATTTCACTTATTGTCCTATTATGTGCTATTAATTCATCTCTATTAGGCATATTAATTCCATAAACATGCGGATAACGAACAGGAGGAGCTGCTGATGTAAAAAAAACTTTATTTGCTCCTGCATCTTTAGCCATCTGGACAATTTCTTTTGAAGTAGTACCTCTTACTATCGAGTCATCAACAATCAATACATTTTTATTTTTAAACTCTGCACTCATGGCATTTAATTTTTGCCTTACAGATTTCTTACGTTTCTGCTGACCAGGCATTATGAATGTTCTACCAACATATCTATTTTTAAAAAAACCTTCCCTATATTCTATCCCTAACTGTCTTGCAACTTGCATTGCCGCGGGTCGAGAAGAATCAGGAATAGGCATTACTACATCAATATCTCCAGAATTGATTGTTTCTTTTATTGTTTCTGCTAAATAATCTCCCATCTTTAAACGAGCTTTATAAACTGAAATTCCATTCATAATTGAATCTGGCCTAGCTAAGTAAACATATTCAAAAGCACAGGGAAATAACTTTGGATTTTCAGAACATTGCTTAGAGAAAAACTCCCCATCAAGATTTATAAAAACAGCTTCTCCTGGATCTACATCTCTCACTATTTGATAATCATTATTCTCAAGTACTAAAGATTCGCTTGCAACCATCCATTCTTCTTTTTTTGTGGTTAAAGAAAGTCTTTTCCCAATGACTAAAGGCCTAATACCAAAAGGATCTCTAAATGCTAATAAACCATATCCTGAAATTAATGCAATTGAAGCATATGATCCCTGAATTCTTTTATGTAAAGATGTGACCGCATTAAAAATAATATCAGGTTCTAATTCTTGATTATGAATTTGTTCTTGTAATTCTGTCGCAAATACATTTAACAACATTTCAGTATCACTTGAAGAATTTGTATGCCGCTTGTCGACATTAAATAACTGTTTTTCTAAATCTCTGGTATTAGTCAAATTTCCATTATGTATCAAAACAATTCCATAAGGAGCATTAACGTAAAAAGGTTGTGCTTCTTCTACACTTTCTGCTGATCCCTTTGTTGCATACCTAACATGACCTAATCCAATTTTGCCAATTAAATTCCTCATATCTCTAGTTCTATAAGCAGTATTAACCTGACCTTTAACCTTATGTATATGAAAAACAGTATTTTCCATTGTTGCTATACCTGTTGAGTCTTGACCTCTATGCTGCAAAAGCAAAAGACTATCGTAAATTTGTTGATTTACGTCATTTGAAGAAACGATTCCAACTATTCCGCACATAACTTAATATCTTAAAAAGATTAATAGTTGAGAAATGTTTTTCATATTTAAAAGTAACCTGAGATACTATTATTAAATTTTTCGGTTAATTCCTCAACCCTAATATTGCAAATATTTTTTTCGTTGATTTTTATCTTCAGCGTGTCACTAGATACGTATCCTATTTTTTTTACATACACACTTGATGGGAAATTTATTTGGTTTTGTTTTAAATAATTAAACCATTCATTTTGTTTTATTTTACTAATTGAAAAAATAATTCTTGACCCCCCTTCGGCAAACAATAAATTATCAACTCTATTTAAATCTTTCTCTAATTCTATAGTTGCTCCCTTTGCGGACAAAATACAAGACTCTGCTAAAGCTATAGCTAAACCTCCGTCACTGATATCATGAGAAGAAACTACAAGACTTTTTAAAATCGCATTTCTTAAAAAACTCTGGCAAAACTTTTCATCAAACAAATCTATTTTTGGAGGCCGACCTGTAATTTCTCCATGAAAATATTCCAGATAAGAACTAGCTGCAATTTTTATTTCTGATTTAGAAGAACCAATTAACCAGATTTGATCTTCAATATTTTTCCATTCACTACTTATAGCTTTTTCAACGTTATCTATTTTTCCAACCATTCCAATAACAGGAGTAGGATTGATAGGAGTAATTAAATTATCTTTATTTTTAGATTCATTATATAAAGATACATTTCCTCCAGTAACAGGAGTTTCTAAAGCTTTACAGGCTTTAGCAATTCCATTACATGAAGATGAGAGTTGCCAATATCCTATTTCATTCTCAGGGGAAGAAAAATTTAAATTATTTGTAATTGCTACTGGTTCAGCCCCAACACAACTGACATTTCTAGCAGACTCTGCAACAGCAGCGATAGATCCTCTAAAAGGATCAAGAGCAACCCATCTACTATTGCAATCAACTGAAACAGCGACACCAGAAAATACTTTACTTCTATTTTTTGTATTTTGTTCCCTTAGTCTTACTACGGCTGCATCTGATTTTCCAGGTTTAAATACTGTATTTGCTTGTACTTGAGAGTCATATTGTTTATAAATCCATCGTTTAGAAGCTATTGATGGATTAGAGAGTAGTTTTAAAATGATTTCTGAAAAAGAAAAATTCTTATTTTCCTTCAATGAAAATATTTTTTGCTCATAAATTTCTGGTAAATCATTTTCTATCCATTCCCATTTCTTTAAAAGATCATCGGGTGCATTTTTAATCACATCGTGAAAATTTACAGGAGTATCATCAGATAAGGCAGAAGTAGGAATTTGGGCCACAATTTTACCTTTATGAGAAATAATTACCTCATTAGTTCCTATCACTTCACCAATGACACTGGCATATAATCCCCATTTATTAAATTTTTCAATCAGATCATTAATTTTTTCTTCTTTAACGACAAACAACATTCTTTCCTGCGATTCAGATAATAAATATTGGTATGAGGACATATCATCTTCTCTAGAAGGGACCAAATCTAAATCAATTGATATACCTAAATTTCCATTTGCGGCCATTTCTGCGCTACTGCATGTTAAACCTGCAGCACCCATATCTTGAGCTGCAATTACATCCCCTGTCTTGAAAGCATCCAAACAAGCTTCAATAAGACTTTTCTCAATAAATGGATCACCTACCTGAACTGCAGGTCTATCATCCAATGAGGCTGTAGTTAATTCTGAACTAGCAAAACTAGCACCACCAACACCGTCTCTGCCAGTTGTGTTACCAACATATAATACTGGTGATCCTACATTTTTAGCTCCAGAACAAACGATTTCCTCGGTCTCTAAAAGTCCTAAAGCCATAACATTGACTAGAGGATTTCCAGAGTAACTATCATCGAAGTCAATTTCACCTCCAACAGTCGGCACACCTACACAATTTCCATAATGTGCAATACCGGAAACAACTCCTCGTAGTAAATCAACATTTGATGATTTATCAAGGTTGCCGAATCTCAATGAATTCAACACTGCAATTGGCCTTGCACCCATTGTAAATATATCTCTTAAAATTCCTCCAACACCTGTTGCTGCTCCTTGAAAAGGTTCAATAGCAGAAGGATGATTATGACTTTCTATTTTAAAAACAAGTTTATGATTATTTCCAACATCAATAACGCCAGCATTTTCTCCAGGTCCAACTAAAACATTTTTACCTTTAGTGGGAAACTTAGATAGTAAAGGTTTTGAATTTCTATAACAGCAATGTTCAGACCACATAACGCCAAACATGCCTAATTCCGTTCTATTAGGTTTTCTCTTTAATCTTTTGCAAATTTCTTCATAATCATTAAGTGATAAATTTTCAACTTTTAGTGCTTCATTAAGATCATATAGATCATTATCTTCTTGATTTATCATTATTTATATCCAAGGATCATCTTCTTTTTTTTCACTAAACGGTATAGATGTTTTGTCATTATTATAAAAACTTTTTTGTTTAAAATCTAAGTTTTGGCTAATATCTTCATCTTCTTCAAGCCATTCCTCTAATCTATTAGAAGCAATATTTTTCATATCATCAAATCTATCAAAAATTTTTTTTCCTTTTTGCATGAATTCATTTTTAATACTTGATTTAATTAAGGATAAATCATCTAAAGAATTACTTTTACAAAATACCAATCCCGGTTGTTGATCATTGATATTATCAATAGTTAATTTCCATCTACTAGAACCTGGAATCTTAGGATTAGATCTAGAAACTAAGTAATATTTAATTTTTCCCGTTTTCATTTCAAATAAAAAATCTGCAATGACTCCTATTTTTGATCCATTTATATTTATAAGATTAGCTTCTATTAAAGTTGGGAACCTATTTAAAGTTGCTAAATCCGAAATAGCTGGATCACCTTTGACATAAATTTCATTATCTATTATTTGAGTAATTTGATTTAATCGCCAAACATTTCTTTTAAAATCAAAATTTGAAGGACGAGAGTACCATCCTAAAATCCTATGAACTGGAGGGTGCATCCAAACATTTTCACCATTTCCATAATTAAGGACCATATTACCCTTAACACTATAATTTAGTAATTCACTTAATAAAATTTCTTTAGGTAATTTCAAATTAAGAACGAACCTGGACAGGCATAACTAAATAAGTAAAAGAATTAAGATTATCTTCTGGTACAAAAACAGCTGGAGTAGTTGCAATATTACACTTTAAAAGTACATTTTCAGAAGCAATAACTTTTAAACCTTCTAACAGATATCTTACGTTAAATGCAATATCAAAATTTTCTCCAGAGTAAGAAACAGGTATTGATTCATTTGCATTTCCAATATCTTGAGCATCTGCGCTGATTGAAGCTAAATCTGTATCATCTAATTTAATCTTTACAACACTACTTTGCTGATCAGCCAAAACAGCAATTCTTTCTAATGCATCAATAAATTTTTTTGTATTAAAAATTAGAATTTTAGAAAAAGAATCAGGAATTAATTGTGAATAATTAGGATAAGTACCTTCTAAAGTTCTTGTAGTAATTATTTGATTAGAAGATATAAATACGACTTGACCTTTGTCATAGAAAAGCTTAATTGAATTTTCTGAGCTTCTCAAAGAGACTAGTTTTTCAATTTCTCTTAACGATCTAGTTGGGATAGTTACCGATAAATCATGAATATTTGAAGATAAGTTTTCTTTATTTTCGATATGTTCTTCATTACCAATTAAAGCAACAGCCAATCTATGGCCATCTGTAGAAGCAGACTCTAAATAATTTGGTTTGAAAGTAAAATTAACACCTGTGAGAAGTTGCTTTGAATCATCATTACTACTGGCAAAAATGGTAGATTTTAAAGCCTTTAAAAAAGAACTAGGATCAATATTCAAAGAAGTACCACTTTCAACGAATGGTAAATTAGGATATTCATCAGATGGGATCCCTTTTAGATTAAAAGAACCTCTATCACTTTTTATTAGGATATTATCTGAATTCTCTTCTACTTCTAAAGAAACAGGTGTTTCATTAGGTAGTTTGTTTACTATTTCGGATAAAAGTTTTGAAGGTATAGTGATAGCTCCACTATTTTTAACAGTACCATCAAAAGAAGTTTGAATTCCTAAATTAAGGTCAAACCCTGTGACGCTAATTTTATTAGTTCCTTCATCAGCTGTTAAAAGTATATTTGCAAGAATTGGATGTGTTGGCCTTGAAGCAACTGCTTTGCTTACTAGTTGTATAGCATTATTTAATTCATTTTGATTACAAATAATTTCCATTTTAATTTGGAACTTTTTACAAATACAATATACTTTTTTCGTAAATTAAATTCAATAAATTTATTTTTAACCTTTGTTCTAATATAAAAATAAATAATAAAATAAAATATTTAGTAATAGTAGTTCTTGTGGGAATTGTGGAATTCTTAAATTAAATAGCTTGTCTACCTAGTTTACGAAGAAAAGAATATGTGTAAAAAATTTTTTATTTGTTGAATATTTTTTTGTTTTTTCGAAAATTTTAAATTTATTCAACAAATAGAATTTCTTATTGTGTACTTTTCAACAAATGAGGTTAATTTTTAATTGTTTTCCACAGACACTATTTTTTTTGGATTCTAATATCCTAGGATTTTAGTTATATTTTTTAATGAAGGTTCAATATTTTTTCTAAAAATAGCATCGTTGTTTTTTATAGCGCAATCAGGATCTTTCAAGCCATTTCCAGTCAGAACACAAACAATAGTCGATTCTTTCTGAATTCTATTTTTATTTTTAATTAGTCCAGCAACTGATGCTGCACTGGCAGGTTCACAAAAGACTCCCTCTTTGGCAAGGATTTTATAAGCATTGATTATTTCTTCATCTGTAACTGATTGAAAGTCTCCTTTACTCTCTTTTCTTACTTTTTTTGCTTTTTCTCTATTTACAGGATTCCCAATTCTTATTGCAGTTGCAATTGTTTCTGGATCTTTAACAATTATATTTTTTACTAATGGAGCAGAGCCTTCTGATTGAAAACCCATCATAATTGGTAATTTTAAATTTCTTTTTATTTTTGAATATTCTTTAAATCCCATCCAATATGCAGTTATATTACCTGCATTGCCCATTGGAATACAAAGCCAATCAGGAGCAATACCTAAGTCATCAACTATTTCAAAAGCTGCTGTTTTTTGTCCTTCTATTCGATAAGGATTAACGGAATTAACAAGTTCTATAGGATGTTCTGAGGATAAATCTCTAACAATTTCTAGAGCCTTATCAAAGTTCCCATCAATAGATATTATCTCGGCGCCATACATTAAAGCTTGAGCAAGCTTGCCTTGTGCAACAAATCCTTCTGGGATTAAAACATAAGGTTTTAATCCTCCTCTAGAAGCATATGCAGCAGCAGCAGCAGAGGTGTTTCCAGTACTTGCACAAATTACTGCTTCACGGCCTTCTTCTTTTGCTTTGCTAATTGCCATAGTCATACCACGATCTTTGAAAGATCCTGTTGGATTAAGGCCATCATATTTTAAAAAAACTTTTGTTCCATTTCCAATTAAACTGCTAATCGACTCGCTTAGAATTAGTGGTGTATTTCCTTCATTTAGGGAAACAATAGGAGTTTTTTTTGTAACTGGGAGATATTGTTTATAAGCTTCTATTAGACCTGGCCATCTTTTTTTTCTGTAATTAATACGCAGTTTATTTTTGATTTTATTTAATAACACCATGGTTGTTTAATTTATTTTAATTTTTTCTAGAGGAGAATTGGTGAAAAAGGTTAATAATTCTGAAATTGATTCTACTTTATTCATAACTTTGCTTAAAGCGTTTACATCTAAAATTACAGTTTTAGTTGGATATCCTTCAAAAAAATTTATCAAATTTATTTTTCCATTTCCTAGTTTAATTCCTTGAATTACGCTTGCTCTAAGGGCCAACATACCTGTTCTTTCATCATTTGCTCTGGGTGGGTGGATAATTGATGAAAGTCTTGTTAAAAAAACATTTCCTATTTCAGAATATACTAATTTGCTTGCAACCGTAATAGGAACCTCAAAATCTTTATTTAAAACTGCTCTAATTTCTTTATCGGGAGAAGAGGTTGTCTTTAAAATTCTTTTTAATTTTCGAGTTGATTTACCTTCTTTAGCAAAAGTTTTTAAAGAATTTACTTTAATTGTTCTTGAAAATATGCTGTATGTTATTTTAATTTCTTCAGCAGCATTAGCTTTTAGAAGATTAAAAAATAATAGATAACCTATTAAAAGAAAAAAGATTTTATATATTAAAAATTTACTAAACTTCATTTAGATATTTGCACCAGCGGCAATCTTAACAAGTCTTACAACTCCTTTTTCAGTAACCTTTTTCGCAATTTTTATACCCATTTCTTTTGTATAAGGCTCATTTATAAGTCTCGGAACTCTTTTTAGAAAAATATCAATTGAATAGCCGGGTACTTTTTGTAAAATCTCTAAAAAGTTTCTCAATGGCTCTATATACATTATAAGGTCATTCAAGTTGTTACTTTCGTTGATAGTATTTAATTTAATTGATTGTGGAAGATAGTTATTCAAACTTTTCAATATTTTTAGACTAAGTAAATCTATTTGATTTGTTAAACCTTCAACTATCTCATTTCTAAGAAATCCTCCATTTTGGGAAAAGAGAAGATTTATAACTTCGTCTAAAAGTTTTTCTAAATCAAGATTTGTTTGCTTTGCAGCGTTAGAAAGCAAATCTTCTAAGCGGTCCCATTTAAATTGTTTATTATCAAAAAGCATTTCTTTAAGGCTTTCTCTTAATTGTGGATCAGGGTCTTCCATCAATCTTCTTGCAAAATATGGATAAGCTGCGCCTAATATTTTAAAATTTGGATCTACGCTTAAAGCTATTCCTTCTAATGTAAGTAATGACCTAATTATAAGTGCATAATATGGAGGTAGTTTGAATGGGAATTTATACATAACACCAGACATATCATCTGTAACGCTTTTGAAATCCATTTTTGAAACTCCTTGTTCAACGGCGTTAATGAAAACATCTTGAAATGCTGGAACAATTGGTTCTAGATTAACTTCCTCTGATAAAAATCCCAATTTTACAAAATCTTGAGATAATTTATCGAAGTTTTTGTTTACTAAATGTACTACTGCTTGAATTAAGCCTGATCTAGATTCTCTGGAAACCTCGCTCATCATTCCAAAATCTAGATAACATAATCTTCCATCCTTTAAGGCTAATAAATTACCTGGATGTGGGTCTGCATGAAAAAAACCATGTTCCAAAAGTTGTTCTAAACTGCACTGTACGCCTATGTCAATCATTTGATCAGGATTAATTCCTAATTTTTTTACGTCTTCTAAATTTGTTAATTTTGTACCGTCTATCCATTCCATTGCTAAAACTCTTCTTGAAGTTATTTCTTTATAAATTTTTGGCACGGCAATCATCTTGTTATGTTTATGCATATTTCTAAATTTTTCAGCATTTGAAGCTTCGTTTAAATAATCCATCTCTTCAAAAACTCTCTTGCCTAATTCATCAATCAAAGCAACTAGATCACTTCTTATTAATCCAATATTGTTTTTTAGCCAATAAGCAATATTCCTCACTATATAAAGGTCTAATGTTATTTGTTCTCTTAAGCCGGGTCTTTGTACTTTTATTGCAACGATCTCTTCATTTTTCAATTTAGCTTTATGCACTTGGCCTAAAGAAGCAGCAGAAATTGGCTCTTTATCAATTTCTAAAAAAATCTCATCTATTTTGGATCCTAAATCTTCTTCAATTAATTCCATCGCCTTATTCCCATCAAACCCAGGGAGTTGATCTTGTAATTCAGATAATTCTTCTAGAAGAATCCCTGGAATTATATCTGGTCTTGTTGATAAAGCTTGGCCTGCTTTAACAAATGCAGGTCCAAGTTCTACTAACAAATTTGTTAGTTCTTTTGCCCTAAATCTTGCTTGCGTTTCATTTTTCAATCTTCCAGTTAATTTATCCCATCCAACAGAGAAGATGTAAGCAAAAATAGGTATGAGTGTTTCCCAAAGTCTTTTTATAAGTCTTTTAGGATTTTTCTTGTAAATTTTAGAAATTGTATCTGGATCATAATTCAAGAGTCCAGATACCTCAATAAAATCAGTAAAATCTTCTTTCATAACTTTATATATTTAAAACCTTTATTTTTTTAAAAAAGAAGTTAATTTTTTTATATGGATGATTTATCATGTTAATACAACTAAAAATAGAAAATATTGCCTTAATAGAAATTATAGAAATTAATTTCGAAAAAGGTTTGAATATCATAACTGGGGATTCAGGTTCAGGAAAATCATTAATTTTGGATTCCCTAAATGCTCTATTTGGTGGATCTAATATACCTCTAAAACATTTAATACGTCCAGGAAAAGATTTTTGTGTTATTGAGGCAATTTTTTCTTCTTCATCCCAAATTAATAATTGGTTAATTAGTAATGGTTTTGAAATAACTTCTTCAGAAATACAAATAAAAAGAAAATCTTATAGAAAAAATAATAAAATTTTATCCAAATATAGCCTAAATAATTTATCAATTAATAGACAATCACTAGAAAAACTTGGACGTTTTTTAATAGATTTTGCAAGTCAATCAGACACTTTTATTTTTGATTCTTTAGATAAAAGAAGATTAATTATTGATGACTTATGTTCTCAAGAACTAAGAGATACTAGCGAAAGGATTAAAAGTATATGGGGTGAAAGTAAAGCTTTAAAAGGATTAATGGATGAAAAAATAGAATTTTCTAAGAATCAAGAAGAAAAAAACTTGTCAATTAAACAAATGTTGAAGAGTTTAGAAGAAGCTGATTTAAATTCCAGTGAAGAAATTTTAGAATTAGAGTTATTAGAAAATAAACTTGTAAATAATCTCGAAATTAATAATTCAGTTAAATCATCATTAGAAAACTTAAATAATTTCAGTCACGATGAACCATCAGTAACTTCTTTGATAAATCAATCAATTAAGATTTTAAATAAAACAGCAGATTTCGATATAAATATTCAAAAATTTAGAGAGAAGCTATTAAATATCCATGCTGATGTTGAAGATTTAATTTTTGATATAAACTTATATTTGCAAGACATAGAAAATAATGAATCCAATCTTCCAGAAATACAAAAAAGATTATTTTTTTTAAAAAACTTAGAGAGAACTTTTTTATTGGATTTACCTCAATTAATTAAAAAGCGGGATCAATTAAAGACGTATTTTCAACAAAATGATCAAGATAATGAGATTGGCATGATTAAAGCTCAAATTGACAATTTACAAAGTAATTTAGATTCTTTATTTGTTATTCAATCTACTGAAAGAAAAAAAATTGCTAAAAAGTTACAAAATTCAGTATTGTCGATTTTAAACAATCTAGGTTTAGTAAATGCAAATTTTTCAATTCAATTTTCTAAATGCAAGCCTTCTGGCGATGGAATAGACGACATAAATTTTTTGTTTTCGGCTAATCCCGATCAGAAGCTTGCTCCACTATCAAATGTTATTTCTGGGGGAGAAATGTCAAGATTCTTGTTAGCTATTAAATCTAGTATTTCGAAAAAACCCAATACTTTCTTTTTAGATGAAATTGATACTGGTTTAAGTGGTAAATCTTTATTTTCTTTGGTTGAGCTGATAAAAGAAATTTCTAAAAATCAACAAGTTTTATGTATTACACATCAGCCTTCCTTGGCTGCTGGAGGATTAACTCATTTCAAAGTTAATAAAAACGTAATTAATGGAATAACTTATACTTCAATTACAAAACTAACTACAAAAAATCAAAGAAAAAATGAATTAATAGAACTTATAGGTGGAGGTTCTTGCGAAGTAAACGAATATGCTTCTAGACTTCTTGATCGCCAAGCTGCGTAAAATAGAAAAAATTCTATTATAATAACCTTTTTAAATCATAAATTAGATTTAAACATGGTAAATAAAGTTGATAGTAGTTTTGGAGAAGATAACTCAATTAACATTAGGGGAGCTCGCCAGCATAATTTAAAAAATATTGATCTTTCTCTACCTAGAAATAAATTTATAGTATTTACAGGTGTGAGTGGAAGTGGTAAAAGTTCTCTGGCCTTTGATACTATTTTTGCTGAAGGTCAAAGAAGGTATGTTGAGAGTCTTTCGGCATACGCAAGGCAATTTTTGGGTCAAGTAGATAAACCAGATGTTGACAATATTGAGGGATTATCGCCTGCTATTTCAATTGATCAAAAATCTACAAGTCATAATCCTCGATCAACAGTTGGAACAGTAACAGAGATACAAGATTATTTAAGATTATTGTTCGGTCGTGCTGGTGAGCCGCATTGTCACCATTGCGGGATTCCAATTGCGCCTCAAACAATTGATGAAATGGTTGATCAAATTCTTCTTTTGCCAGAAGGCACAAGGTACCAATTGTTGGCTCCTGTTGTAAGAGGTAAGAAAGGAACACATACAAAATTAATAAGTGGACTAGCTGCTGAAGGATTCGCTAGGGTAAGAATTAACGGAGAGGTAAGAGAACTTGCTGATAGTATTGAATTAGATAAAAATCAAATTCATAATATTGAGGTAGTAGTTGATAGATTAATTGCAAGAGAAGGAATACAAGAAAGATTAAATGATTCTCTACAAACTTGTCTCAAAAGAGGAGATGGCTTAGCAATAGTAGAGGTTGTTCCAAAAAAAGGAGAAAACTTACCTTCTAACTTAGAGAGAGAAAAATTATACTCAGAAAATTACGCATGTCCTGTTCATGGCTCTATTGTTGAAGAACTTTCTCCTAGACTATTTTCTTTTAATAGTCCATATGGGGCCTGCCCCGATTGCCATGGGATTGGTTATTTAAAAAAATTTACTGCGGATAGGGTTATACCTGATAAAACATTGCCAGTTTATGCTGCAATAGCTCCTTGGAGTGAAAAAGATAATACTTATTACTTCTCTTTACTTTATTCTGTAGGACAAGCTTATGGCTTTGAATTAAAAACTCCTTGGAAAGATTTAAGTGATTTGCAAAAAAAAGTTCTACTTTTGGGATCAGATAAACCAATATTAATTCAGGCTGATAGTCGTTTTAAAACTTCTAGTGGTTTTGAAAGGCCTTTTGAGGGGATTTTGCCAATATTAGAAAGGCAATTGAATGAAGCTAATGGAGAATCTGTTAAACAAAAATTAGAAAAGTATCTAGAGTTAGTTCCCTGTAAGACATGTTCTGGAAAAAGATTAAGACCTGAGGCCTTGGCCGTTAAACTTGGCCCATACAATATTACTGATTTAACGTCTATAAGCGTTTCTGAAACCCTAAATCACGTAGAGCGCATTATGGGTTTAGATAAGACAAAGAAGGAAAATATATCTTTATCAGAAAAACAAAATCAAATAGGTGAATTGGTTTTAAAAGAGATTCGTTTACGTTTGAAGTTTTTGATTAATGTAGGTCTAGATTATTTAACTTTAGACAGACCAGCTATGACTTTGTCTGGCGGTGAAGCCCAGCGTATTAGATTGGCGACACAAATAGGTGCAGGTCTTACTGGTGTTTTATATGTATTAGATGAACCAAGTATTGGTTTGCATCAGAGAGACAATGACAGATTATTAGAAACTTTAAAAAGCTTAAGAGACTTGGGAAATACTTTAGTTGTGGTTGAACATGATGAAGATACTATGAAATCCGCAGATTATTTAGTTGATATTGGTCCAGGGGCAGGTGTTTATGGTGGGGAAATTATTGCTCAAGGATCTTATCAAGATGTCTTAAATTCAGAAAGGTCATTAACTGGAGCTTATCTCAGTGGTAGGAAGTCGATTCCTACTCCAAAAGAACGTAGATCATCTGTAAAAAAAAGTTTAATTCTAAATAATTGTTCTAAAAATAATTTAAAAAATATTTCTGTGGAATTTCCTTTAGGAAGATTAGTTTCAGTAACTGGTGTGAGTGGAAGTGGGAAGAGCACCTTGATAAACGAATTACTTCATCCTGCATTGTGTCATTCTCTAGGATTAAAAGTACCTTTCCCTCAAGGTGTAAAAGAGTTGAAGGGTATAAAGGCAATTGATAAAGTTATCGTTATTGATCAATCTCCAATTGGAAGAACTCCAAGATCAAATCCTGCTACATATACCGGTGCTTTTGACCCTATAAGGCAGATATTTACTGCAACAGTAGAAGCAAAAGCAAGAGGTTATCAGGCTGGTCAATTTAGCTTTAACGTGAAAGGAGGAAGATGCGAAGCTTGTAAAGGCCAGGGAGTTAATGTTATTGAAATGAATTTTTTACCTGATGTGTATGTTCAATGTGAAGTATGTAAAGGAGCTCGTTTTAATAGAGAAACTCTTCAAGTGAAATATAAAGGTTTTAATATATCCGATGTTTTAGAGATGACTGTTGAACAAGCTGCAGAAACTTTCTCTGCTATACCTCAAGCTGCTGATAGATTATCTACATTGGTAGATGTTGGATTAGGATATGTCAAATTAGGTCAACCAGCTCCTACATTATCTGGTGGGGAGGCTCAAAGAGTTAAGCTAGCTACGGAATTATCAAAAAGGGCTACTGGAAAAACTTTATATTTGATTGATGAACCAACTACAGGGTTAAGTTTTTATGATGTTCATAAATTAATGGATGTGATACAACGTTTGGTAGATAAAGGTAATTCAGTAATTGTTATTGAACATAATTTAGATGTTATTAGATGTTCAGATTGGATTATCGATTTAGGACCTGATGGAGGGGATAAAGGCGGAGAAATCATTGCAGAAGGTATTCCTGAGGATGTAGCTAAAAATCTTACAAGTCATACAGCAAAATATCTTAAAAAGGTTCTAAAATAAGAAATTTCTTGTAGTATTTCTTTGTATCTTTAATTATTTCAGTAAAACAATAGTCTTTTTTAGAGGGGCATAAAACTAGTCTACAACTCCTTTTTGAAAAACTTTTGTATTAAAAACATTTAAAATCATAATGCTTTCTTAATATTTCCTTAGAAAATTCAGCTTATTTGTATTAAAGGCCGTTGACCGGAGGATTTGCTGAATGAGGTTGAAATTTTTACATCTACATTTACATGGTCTTATACGTTCTAAAAATCTTGAGTTAGGTAGGGATGCAGATACAGGAGGGCAAACACAATATGTTTTAGAATTAATTAAAAGTTTGGCTAACACTTCAGAAGTTGATCAAGTAGATTTAGTTACTCGTTTAATAAACGACCCTAAAGTAGACGATGAATATTCTCAAGAAGAAGAGTTTGTAGAGCCTGGAGTTAGAATTTTAAGATTCAAATTTGGACCCAATAAATATTTAAGAAAGGAATTGCTTTGGTCTTATTTAGATGATTTAACTGAAAGACTAATTTCTTACTATAAAAAAAACAAAAAACCTAATTTTATTCATGCACATTATGCAGATGCTGGGTATGTAGGAGTTAAACTAAGTAAATCCTTAAACATTCCACTTATTTTTACTGGTCATTCTTTAGGAAGAGAGAAAAAAAGAAAATTGCTTGATACTGGTTTAAACATTAATCAAATAGAAAAGCTTTATTCCATAAGTAAAAGAATTGAGGCAGAGGAAAAAGCGCTAAAGTTTGCAGATATTGTTGTTACGAGCACTACACAAGAGTCAGTTTACCAATATTCTCAATATTCTTCTTTTTCACCTCACAAAGCTAGAGTAATTCCCCCTGGTGTTGATCATAATAAGTTTCACCATATTCACTCGACAACAGAGACCGCTGAAATTGATAATATGATGAGCCCTTTTCTAAAGGATTCTGCTAAACCTCCATTATTGGCTATTTCTAGAGCTGTAAGAAGAAAAAATATTCCTTCTTTGATTGAGGCATATGGAAGATCTGAAAAATTAAAAAGAAAAACTAATTTAATTTTGATTTTGGGATGTCGAGATAGTACTTCAAAACTTGATCCTCAACAAAAAGATGTTTTCAATAATATTTTTGAAACAATCGATAAATATAATTTGTATGGCAAGGTGGCTTATCCAAAAAAACATCTTCCAAGTCAAATACCAGCTTTATATAGGTGGGCCGCGAGCAGAGGAGGTGTATTTGTAAATCCAGCGTTAACAGAGCCTTTTGGTTTAACCCTTCTTGAAGCTTCTTCATGTGGTTTGCCAATAATATCAACAAATGATGGAGGTCCAAAAGAAATTCGCTCAAAATGTGAAAATGGACTTCTGGTAGATGTAACTGATATTAATGAGTTGAAAGTTATTCTTGAGAAAGGAATTTCAAATTATAATCAGTGGAAATTATGGAGCAGAAATGGAATTGAGGGTGTTAACAGGCACTTTAGTTGGAACACTCATGTAAGCAATTATCTATCAATATTGACAGAAGAGTTTTCAAGGTCAAGCAGCTATTCTTCATCTGATATTAAACATAGTTGTTTAAAGGGAAGTTCTTCACTTATAAAACCCCATTGATCGAATACTTTAGGATCAGGGTGCAGAATTAGTTGATTCTTATGAGTTTTTTTAAGTTTAAAGCCTTTCTTAGAGAGTTTTTTCATTAAGTTAGCAGTTTCTTCGAATCTTGATGCCATTGCATCAAGACTCGAGCAGTCACTTGTTAATCCATTATCTTTCCATGTAAAAAAACTCATAACAAATTTTTTAAAGGGTGATTTTTAAAACTATACCTAAAATTATTAGTAAAATGTTGATTTTCCAAAAATCTTCAACTATTTTTTTTTCCTTAACTCCTTTAAGTTCAAAATGGTGGTGGAGTGGAGCCATTAAAAAAATACGTTTACCGCTGTGAAATAATTTTTTTGTAATTTTAAAAAAACCTACTTGAATCATTACTGATAGTGATTCAATAATAAATATTCCTGAAAAAATAGATAATGTAAAAACGCTATTGGTTAATAATGCGATAGAACCTAGAATTGCACCAATACTTAAAGATCCCGTGTCACCCATAAATATTTTTGCAGGATAACTATTGTATTTGAGAAAGCCCAAGCATATGCCCGACATTGAATAACATAAGATACTAAAAATAAAAAGCTCTTGCTGTTCTTTCATTAGTATTTCTGTTCCTAATCCATAAAATACAATTCCGCTACATCCAGCTGCTAATCCATCTAGGCCATCAGTTAAATTTACTGAATTACTTATGCCAACTAGTATTAAAAAAGAAATTGGCAATATGAAAATATCCATATTTATTCCCCAAGAGTCAGATATAGTTATTAATGGATTTATTAAATTTTTTTCATAGGCTAACAGTATAAAAATTATTGAGATGATACTTTGTAAGATAAATTTCTCTTTAGTTTTTAACCCTGTATTTTTTTTGTTTTTTATACTTAAATAATCATCAAGAAACCCTGTAATAAAGAACCCAAAAATAGTTAGGAATAAAAGTAACAATTTTAGGGAACTTAAAATTATAGTTATTATCAAAAGAAAAATCAAAAAAGGGATTATCATAAAAATCCCCCCCATTGTTGGAGTATCACTTTTTTTATAATGATTAGCAGGACCTTCACTTCTAATATTTTGAAGTAAATTTAATTTTCGGATAATTTTTAGACCATTCTTTGTTGTGAATAAAGAAATAAAAAAAAATGATATAAAAACTCCTATAAAGAAAAAATTATTAAAAAAATAGGAAGTTACTATTAAAGCAAAAGTATTTAATATTAATAAAGATTTAAAGTTAAATTCTTTAATCTTCCCAATCATCATCTTCTGAAGCGTCTTCTTCAATTTTATAATCTTCCTTTTCTCCCATAAGCGCTGAAAGTTCTTCTTCTTCTATAGTACTAATCTCTTGTGAATCTCCTTCTTTTTCTGCAACAAGTCTTCCTGTAGTTTCAAGCCAAGATAGCAGATCAGGTTCATCTCTTAATGGCAACACAGGAGCAGGATCATCTCTGTGGTAGCAAGTTAAAGCAGGATTGACTTCAGAAATATCGTCTAATCTAAGTTTTAGTTTATTTGGATCCATTTAAGAAAATGTTCTATATATAAGATAATACATAATGATGCACTCGAAAAACTTTGTTTGACAAAGCAAATTTAAAATACCTTTTTATCTGGCTAATCTCATTGTTCCTGTCTGGATTATTTAAACTTGTTGGATACTTGAATCCCAATGTTTTAATAATTAATAACTTTCTTATCTTGTTACTAGTTTTTGGTCCAGCTCTTTTAGTTACAATGTTATTAGTTTTTAATAAGTTTTCAAATTCTTAATTACGTCAAAAATTTAAATTTATGGAGCAAATTTAGATGCAGCAGGTAAAAAAAGTTGTACTAGCGTATTCAGGCGGAGTGGATACAAGCATTTGTATTCCTTATTTAAAGAATGAATATGGAATTTCTGAAGTGGTTACTTTTGTAGCAGATCTAGGGCAAGGCGAGGATTTAGAACTTATTAGGCAAAAAGCTCTAAATTCTGGTGCATCTAAATCAATCATTGGCAATTTAGTTAATAGTTTTGTTGAGAGATATGCTTTTCCAGCTATTAGAGCAAACGCTTTATATCTAGATAAATATCCTTTATCTACTGCTCTTGCTAGGCCTTTAATTGCTGAAAATCTTGTTAATATTGCCAGAGAGATTAATGCCGATGCAGTAGCTCATGGATGCACTGGTAAAGGGAATGATCAAGTTCGATTTGATTTAGCAATTAGTGCTTTAGGCCCTGATTTGAAAATAATT
This sequence comes from Prochlorococcus sp. AG-355-J04, assembly GCA_003280885.1. Classification (GTDB taxonomy): domain Bacteria; phylum Cyanobacteriota; class Cyanobacteriia; order PCC-6307; family Cyanobiaceae; genus Prochlorococcus_A. The sequence continues at coordinate 95,785 of QCDN01000001.1, forward strand.
ACTCCTGCTAGAGAGTGGAATATGAGTAGGGAAGAGGCAATTGTCTATGGAGAAAAATTTGGTATTCCAGCACCAGTATCAAAAAAATCACCATATTCAATAGACGTAAACTTGCTTGGCAGGAGTATTGAAGCGGGTATATTAGAAGACCCAATGCAAGAAGCACCTGAAGATATATTTGCGATTACATCATCAATTCATAATTCGCCTGATTCTCCTCAAGATGTAGAAATTGTTTTTAAAAATGGTTTTCCAGTTGGAATTAATGATGAATTTTTAAGTCCATTAGAGATTATTCAAAAAGCTAATGATCTTTCAGGTCTGCATGGTTTTGGAAGAATAGATATGATTGAAGATAGAGTAGTAGGAATTAAGAGTAGAGAGATTTATGAAACACCTGGACTCTTACTTTTAATTAAAGCTCATAAAGAACTAGAGAGTATAACTTTAAACCCAGATGTTGTCGACTTTAAAGGAATAGTTGAAAAAAAATGGGGACAATTAGTCTATCAAGGGTTTTGGTTTGGACCTCTTAAAAGGAGTTTAGATGCATTTATATCATCAACTCAAACATCAGTTAATGGAAGAGTAAAGATTAGACTTCATAAGGGGAACGCAATGGTAATTGGGAGAATGTCCGAGAATAATTCTCTTTATAGGGAAGATTTGGCAACTTATAGCAAAGATGATGTATTTAAACATTCGTTAGCAGAGGGTTTTATTTATATGTGGGGTATGTCTAATAAAATATGGGCTGAGTTAAATTCAAAAATAAAAGATTAACATTTAAGATTCTTCATTTTCTTTGGTTTCAATATCATCTTTTCCGGAAGTTGAAGTATCTAGACTTGTTACTGGTTGTTTATCTTTAGATTCAACTTTAGTTTCTGGATTCTCTTTGTCATCTGCTTGAGTTGAACTCTTAGTAGAAGGTCTTGGAGTTGGCAAAGGTCCTTCCTGTTTAACGGTCATATATCTAATAACATCTTCACTAAGTCTCATTGCTTTTTCAATTTTGAAAATATGTTGTCCATCACCTTGATGACTTAGTTGGACGTAAATACCTTCTCTATGTTTTGAAATTTGGTAGGCCAATCTTCTTTTGCCCCTCATTTGACTATCGAGGATGGTACCGCCAAATTTTTCTAAAAGCTTATTGTAATTATCAATGTGATTAGTTACTTCATCTTCCGCAATATCTGGGCGGAGGATGTACATGGTTTCGTAATAAGATTGTTGTTCGTTCATTGTTTCAGACAAGGACTTTGGCTCATAAATTTACGTGATGAGCGTCTGTTCATCTTTAACGATACATCATGATGTGCAGTTCCTTGAAATTAGCATTATTTATTTAAAGATAGTTTTGGAGTGCGTCATTCATGATATGAAAAGGTACTTCTAAGCCACCTGTCCAAAATGATAATGATTTCAATCCCTGAGCAACTAGCATTTGTAAGCCATCGATAGTCATGCATCCCCTACTAGCGCTAAATTTTAATAGATGGGTTGGAGTAGGGTTGTAAATTAAATCATAAACGATTGTTTTTGAGTTAAGAGATCTCCAAAAAGACTTCCCATATGGCAATAAATTCATTTCATGATTACTTCTTTTCATTCCTACTGGGGTTGTATTTACAACTAAATCTGCTTCTTCAATTAAATTTTGAGCTTGATTATCATTATTTAACAAACCCTTGAGTTCAATTTGATTTTCAAAATTTTTTATTAATTCATCTAATGATGATTTGTTTCGTGATACTACTGAAATTCTTGAAAGATTTAAATTTATTAATCCTTGAATAACTGATCTTGCTGCACCACCGGTGCCAAGAACTATCGATTGCTTTTTTGCTAAGTTTAATGTTTTCAAAGGATAAATAAATCCTTCTACATCTGTATTAGTTGCGCTCCATTCTTTTTCAGAATTTAATTTAAGAGTATTAATTGCTTTCAATTTGCTTGCAATAGGTGAAATTTCACTACAAAGGTTAAAAACTTTTTCTTTATGGGGAATTGTAATATTTAAACCTTTGCAATTAATTTTTTTTAAAGAATTTAGAACTAATTCAAGATCTTCATCTTTACAAGGTATGGCGATATAAATTAAATCTAGGCCTAAATATTGAAGGGCAGCATTTTGCATAATCGGTGATAAGGAATGGCTTACTGGGTTTCCGATTAATGCAATAAAAGATGTCTTACTTGAAATCATGTTTTGAAATTTTTTTAAAAAATAACGATCTGTTCGGGAACCACACCCCGTCTTTGAGTAACAATAATGACGCCGATGACCGATTATGGAGAATATCAAATATTAGAAATTACCCATGGGTAAGGTTGTAGGAATCGATTTAGGTACAACTAATAGTTGTGTCGCTGTAATGGAAGGTGGTAAACCCACTGTAATAGCAAATGCTGAGGGTTTCAGAACTACTCCATCAGTTGTTGCATATACAAAAAATCAAGACCAGCTTGTTGGACAAATTGCCAAAAGACAAGCTGTTATGAATCCTGAAAATACCTTTTATTCTGCAAAACGTTTTGTTGGTAGAAGAGTCGATGAAGTTAATGAAGAATCTAAAGAAGTTAGTTATTCTGTTGAAAAATCTGGTTCTAGTGTCAAATTAAAATGTCCTATTTTGGATAAGCAGTTTTCTCCTGAAGAGGTAAGTTCTCAAGTTTTAAGAAAGTTAGCAGATGATGCGGGTAAATACCTTGGTGACAAAGTTACACAGGCAGTAATTACAGTTCCTGCGTATTTTAATGACTCTCAAAGACAGGCTACTAAAGACGCTGGAAAGATTGCAGGTTTAGAAGTTCTCAGGATTGTTAATGAGCCAACAGCTGCAGCCTTAGCATATGGTTTGGACAAAGAAAATGAAAAAATTCTTGTTTTTGATTTAGGGGGAGGAACATTTGATGTATCAGTGATTGAAGCCGGTGACGGAGTAACTGAAGTTTTATCTACATCTGGAGATACGCATTTAGGTGGTGATGATTTTGATAGATGTATCGTAGATCATTTAGCTAGTACTTTTAAATCAAACGAGGGAATTGACCTTAGACAAGATAAACAAGCTTTACAAAGGCTTACCGAAGCTGCTGAAAAAGCAAAAATTGAGCTTTCAAATGCTACTCAAAGTGAAATAAACTTACCTTTTATCACAGCGACTCCTGAAGGTCCAAAACATTTGGATTTGAACCTAACTCGAGCAAAGTTTGAGGAATTAGCCGCTTCTTTAATAGATAGGTGCAAGACTCCAGTCGAAAGAGCTATAAGTGATGCAAAAATTTCTACAAGTGAAATTGACGAGGTTGTAATGGTTGGAGGTTCATCTAGAATCCCTGCTGTTCTAGATTTAGTTAAAAAAATAATAGGTAAAGAACCAAATCAAACAGTTAATCCTGATGAGGTAGTAGCTGTTGGAGCTGCAATTCAGGGAGGTGTTCTAGCAGGAGAGGTTAAAGATATATTATTACTTGATGTTACTCCACTTTCTCTAGGTGTAGAGACTTTAGGGGGAGTAATGACAAAAATGATAAATCGAAATACTACAGTGCCTACTAAGAAATCTGAAACATATTCAACTGCTGTTGATGGACAAACAAATGTAGAAATACACGTTTTACAGGGTGAAAGAGAAATGGCTTCTGATAACAAAAGTTTAGGAACTTTTAGATTGGATGGTATACCATCTGCACCAAGGGGTGTGCCGCAAATTGAAGTTACATTCGATATCGATGCGAATGGTATTCTTAGTGTTACTGCCAAAGATAAAGGAAGTGGTAAAGAGCAAAGTATTTCTATCACTGGCGCTTCGACTTTATCTGATAATGAAGTAGAAAAAATGGTAAAAGATGCTGAGTCAAATGCCTCTGCAGATAAAGAAAAAAGAGAAAAAATTGATTTAAAAAATCAAGCCGAAACACTCGTTTATCAGACAGAGAAGCAACTTGGTGAGCTGGGCGATAAAATTGATGCTGCAGCAAAGTCTAAAGTTGAAGAAAAAAGTAATGCTTTAAAAGAAGCAACTTCAAAAGAAGATTATGAATCAATGAAAAAACTTCTTGAAGAACTTCAGCAAGAACTTTATGCAGTTGGTTCATCTGTTTATCAGCAACCCGGAAATCAGCCCCCTTCACCTGGCGCAGCAGGCGGTCCTGATCAGAGTGATTCAAACGAAAAAGGTGGAGATGATGTAATTGATGCAGACTTTACTGAAACAAAAGATTAGTAAAGGTAATTTTTAATTTCATTAGCAACCCATTTAGAACAAGCTGGAGCCAGTAAAATCCCATTTTTATAAAAACCTGTACATATAATTTGTCCATCTTCAAGATTTTTCATGATTGGTGAAGGCTCACCAACTGGTCTTGATCTTATTCCAAACCATTTTTTTGAAATTTTCCCTTTCATCAGCCAATTTGGTTTTTTATCGAGAAAATTTGTGAGTTTTTCGAATGTATTTTCTTCCGGAATAGTATTATATTCGTCAGTTGATCCAATAATAAGCTTATTTTTTGATTTTGGAATTATATTTTTACCATTGATATTAAATTGTTTTGGTAGCGATAATAAATCAATTTCTGTATCATTTATATCAATTTCCATAGCTTGACCTAAAACAGGTTTTAGTTTGATGTTGTGAGATAAGTTATCTATTAAATCAATCGCATTTAGTGAATTACACAAAATAACCATTTCAGATTTGATGTTTTCATTATTCCTTGTTGTAGAAATCCATTGATTGTTTGATTTTCTAATTTTTATTATTTCTCCTCGTAAAAAATTTACTTTTTTATGTTTTAGATATTTATCGAGTGTTTCAAGTAATGACAAAGCATTTATTCTTCCATCATTGAATGAAATCATTCCTTTTATATTCTTTGTTTGGAAGGCTTTATTTATATTCTTGATAAATATTGAGTCTCTTTCTAAAATTCGTAGGTTTGGATCATTATTTTTACAAATAAATTCCTCTAATTTTTTGAACTTTTCTTCATTAGTAGTTAGTTGTATTAATGGTTTTTCGATATTTAATTCATAATTAAATTTTTGCAGGAATGTAATCCATTGTGGCCATAATTCAATGCTTTGTTTCCTGAGGTCCCAACTTCTACCTCTTCTTTTTTGATACATATTACCCATTAGTAATCCTAAAGCTGCATTGCTACTATTTTGAAGAAGATTTGGATCTATTATTGTTATCTGAAAACCTAATTCTGATAATTCTAAGGCATTAAATTTTCCAATAATCCCTGATCCAATAATAACTATGTGTGCTTTTTGAAAATTTTCTTTTAAGCTTTTCATTGATATATTGGATATGCTTGCCTATTTGACTTAATATTTAAAGATTTTTTGGAACATCCTTCAATTATATTCAAAATTGTTTGCCCCGATCGTCCGGGTCTTGTAAGTTTACTTACAAGTTGGATTTCAAATTACGGCGGCAATATAAAACATTCTGATCATCATACAGATCAAGATGCAGGTTTGTTTCTTAGTCGAATTGAATGGAATAGTAAAAATGCATCTTTTAATAGAGATGAAATTTATAAAGAATTTAAAAAAATTGCAGATAAAGTAAATGGAAAATTTAACGTAAATTATTCTGATGAAATTCCAAATGTTGCTATTTTCGTGAGTAAACAAAATCATTGTTTGATTGATTTACTTTGGCGAGTAAGAAATGGTGAACTCAAAATGAAAGTGCCGTTAATAATTTCAAATCATCCTGATCTTGAAAATATTGCAAATGACTTTAATGCAAAATTTGTTCATATTGATACCTTTAATATTGATAAATCTATTGTTGAAGATCAATTTTTAAGTTTACTCAAAGAGTATGAAATTGATCTTGTTGTATTAGCCAAATATATGCAAATTTTGAGTAACTCTTTTTTAAAAAAGTTTTCTTCAATAATCAATATTCATCATTCTTTCTTACCTGCATTCAAGGGCGCGCAACCATATCATCGAGCATGGAAGAGGGGTGTTAAATTAATCGGTGCTACTGCCCATTATGTCACTGAAGATCTTGATGAAGGTCCGATAATAGAGCAATGCACAGTTCATGTTAGTCATAGGGACGAAGTTGATGATCTGATTAGAAAAGGAAGAGATATTGAAAGAATTGCTTTGGCAAGAGCTGTTAGATTACATTTAAATCATCAAGTATTTGTTTATAACAGCAAAACTGCTGTTTTTGAATGAAGGTCATTTTCTAGTCCTCTAATTCAATTTGTATTTGTCTCTCATAAATTGATTCTTCATTAAAAGCCCTTGCTATCAAGAAACTGGCAATGCAGCTGATTAAGACAGGTTTCATTATTAATAAATTTTTTGTCAAAGCAAAAGCTAAAAACATAGCTGTAATTGGCGTTCGCGAACATCCTGCTACGAAAGCTCCCATTCCCGCAAAAATGTATGTACTTGGTGCATGTCCAGTTGCAATTTCTACCCAGCTCCCCATTATTAGTCCAATTGACCCTCCTAAAGTAAGCATAGGATAGAACAATCCTCCAGGAGCTCCAGATGCTGCAGCTAAACCTGTTGTGATAAACAAAACTAAAACTGCTAACAAAGCAATTCCAATACTGATATTTTGCTCAGCTATTATTTTCTGTAATTCATCTAAATTATGAAATGTACTGGGTAAAAAAGAATAGATACTTCCTAAAGTAAGTCCACAGATACTCATTTTTAAAACAAATTTATTTTTATACCACTTTTTGCCAAGATTTTGCATGAACAAAACATATCTGCTGTACAATTCTGCAAAGATCCCAATGATTAGTCCAAGTAAAACTAGGTATATAAAATCTATTGGTAAGAAAAAAACTGATGGGTCATATTCTTTTTGAATCAAAAATCCTAGGTTAAAATCAAAGCCTCCTGCTTTAGGATCTAAGCCCAAGGCTTGAATAATATCAGCAGATGAATCTGCAATGAAAGTTGTAATTACTACTAAAAGCAAAATTACTGGTCTAGCAGAGTTTAACAGCTCTTCAATTGCATAAACAAACCCTCCTAATGGAGCGCTAAATACTGCAGCTATTCCAGCACCACCACCTGCTGCTACTATGACTCTTCTGAAAGCTGTGGGAGCTTTTAGCCATTTGGCCATTTGCCAAGCAACTGATCCTCCCATTTGCACAGATGGACCCTCTGGACCTAAAGGGAATCCACTACCAATAGCGATAATTCCTGATATGAGCTTTACTATGCCTACTTTTATATTCATTGGTACTTTTTTATGCCTTAAGAAACCCATGATTTGACTAACACCAGAACCTTTAGCTGCAGGTGCAATATTTTTAATCAAATATCCTGCAATTGCTCCTCCTACAGCTCCAAAAATTGGTAATACTGCAATGGATGGCAATTGGTCTAAAAGTGCTAATCTCCAATTATTTATGAAGTAGATTCCGGTTTTAAAGAATATGCTTGTAATAGAAGCTCCTAATCCTGTTAATAAGAGCGACAATGCAACGACGAGAGATCTTTGTTTTAATAATTTTTTGATGCTGCGAGAAGAATTATTTCTGGTTTTTTGAATATTTTCTTTTATAAAGTTTGGCATAATCCATGATCATTTTGACAAACTGAAATCGTGTATTTCATCAAATTGAAGATAACGATAAAGTTCATCTGAATATGGATTAATTTTATTTTTAGTAATATCCTGATATTCTTCTATTTCAGGGATTTTTCCAAGCAGTGCACAAACTGCTGCTAATTCAGCACTCCCTAAAAACACTTGCGCATTTTTCCCAAGTCTATTATCAAAATTCCTTGTGCTAGTTGAGAATACTACAGATCCTTCATCTACTCTGGCTTGATTTCCCATACATAAAGAACAGCCTGGCAATTCTAATCTTGCACCACAATTTTCAAATATTTTATAGTAACCTTCAGCTTTTAGAGTCTCTTCATCCATTTTTGTAGGGGGACAAATCCATAATTTAGCTTTTAAATTTTGTACACCTTCAAGAACCTTCGCAGCTGCTCTGTAATGACCAATATTTGTCATGCAAGAACCGATAAAAACTTCGTCAATATTTGTATTTGCAACATCAGTGATTTCCTTTACGTTATCTGGATCGTTAGGGCATGCAACTACAGGTTGTGTAACTTTTGCTAAATCAATTTCAATGATTTCTTCATACTGAGCGTTTCTATCTGGTTGGATTAAGGATGGTTTTTCTAACCAATTTTTCATATCGTTTATTCTTCTGGAAATTGATTTTGAGTCTTCATAATTGCTTTCAATCATTTTTTCTAACAGGCAAATATTACTTCTTAAATATTCTTGAACAGTTTCTTGGGATAACAGTATTGTGCTACCAGCGCATGAGCGTTCTGCAGTAGCATCAGTGAGTTCAAAAGCTTGTTCAAGTTTTAGGTTTGGCAATCCCTCAATTTCCATAATTTTTCCGTTAAATATATTTTTTTTATTTGCTTTCTCAACAGTTAAGAGTCCTTTTTTAATTGCGAAGAGAGGGATTGCATTTACTAAATCTCTAAGAGTGATTCCTGGTAATAATTCTCCCTTAAATCTAACCAGCACAGATTCAGGCATATTTAATGGCATTGATCCTATTGCAGCAGCAAAGGCAACAATGCCTGAGCCTCCAGGAAATGAAATGCCAAGAGGAAATCTTGTATGACTATCTCCACCTGTGCCAACAGTATCAGGGAGAAGCATTCTGTTAAGCCAGCTATGAATTATTCCGTCACCAGGTTTAAGTGCTACTCCACCTCTTTGAGATATAAAATCAGGTAATTCTTTATGGGTAACTAGATCTATTGGTTTAGGATACGCAGCTGTATGACAAAAACTTTGCATCACTAAATCTGCAGTGAATCCTAAACAAGCTAATTCTTTTAGTTCATCTCTAGTCATTGGCCCAGTAGTATCTTGACTACCAACTGTGGTCATAATTGGCTCACAGGTCATTCCTGGCTTAACTCCATCTAAACCGCATGCTTTACCTACTATTTTTTGAGCTTGAGTAAAGCCAGAATCACTTTCGGTTGGATTTTGTGGTCGTCTAAATATCTCACTCGGTTGGTAATCTAATTTGTTTCTAATTTTGTCCGTCAGAGATCTTCCAATCATAAGATTAATTCTCCCCCCAGCCTGAATTTCATCAGTAAGAGTTGATGGACATAAGTCGAATTTGCTTATTAATTCTTCAGTATTTGAATCTTTTTTAATTTTTTTAATAATTCCTTCATAAGGATATATTTTAATAACATCTCCTGTTTTCATATGAGATACATCAGCTTCTATAGGTAAAGCTCCTGAGTCTTGTGCTGTATTGAAGAAAATGGGTGCTATTTTGCTACCAATTATTATTCCGCCTGTTTTTTTGTTTGGAACAAAAGCGATATCTTCGCCTATATGCCAAATAAGTGAATTAATAGCAGATTTTCTGGAACTCCCTGTTCCAACAACATCTCCTACATAAGCTATTGGTAAATTTTGTTTTTTTAAATTATCAATTATCTTTAGGCCATCTGGGTGTTTAGATTCCAACATAGCCAATGCGTGCATCGGAATATCAGGACGTGTTGTTGCATGTACAGCTGGAGATAAGTCATCTGTATTCGTCTCTCCGTCAACTTTAAATACTAAACAAGTAATCTCTTTTTCTAGAACTTTTTTATTTTTGAACCATTCCGCATTTGCCCAACTATTTATAACCTCTTTTGCATAAATATTATTTTGAGATAATTCATAAATTTCATTAGCTGAGTCGTAAACAAGAATAATATTTTTTAAAACTTCTGCCGCTTTTTTAGCAAGTAAACTATCTTCTCCTTTAAGTACTTTAACTAAAGAATTTACATTATATCCGCCTATCATTGTGCCTAATATTTCAATTGCTTTTTCGGGATTAATTGATTTGCAATATTTTTCGGAATTAATAATAGCTGTAAGCCAGCTTGCTTTTACATAAGCAGCCTCATCAACTCCTGGTGGTACTCTATTTATTAATAAATCAAGTAAATAAGATGAATCGTAAGTACTATCTTGTTCCAATAATGTTGTAATACAATTTGTTTGCTCAGCATTCAAAGGTAAAGGAGGTATACCTTTGGTAGCTCTTTCAGCTACATGATCTGCATAATCTTTTAGCAATGTTTCCAAATTCTTCATTAGTAAGGTTTAATGCCTAATCTATTGTTATTTTTAATATTGAAAAGGAGAGTATTCATAAATGCTTTTTTAAATATTCAAACTTCTTAATTTATCAATGACGACATCATCAAATAATTCAGCTCTAGAAAAGACATCAGATTTACATGTTGTTGAAACACGTCCATTAATACCTCCAAGTAGATTACATAATGATATACCTTTAGATCACGCCTCTGCTAATACAGTATCTAAAACAAGAAGATCGATACAAAATATTTTGCATCATAATGATCAGAAGCTTTTAGTCATTGCTGGTCCATGTTCAATACATGATTTAGAGGCGGCAAAGGAATATTCAAAATATATTCAAAACTTTCGAGAAAGTTATAAAGATAAATTAGAAATAATCATGAGAGTATATTTTGAGAAGCCAAGAACAACTATTGGCTGGAAGGGATTAATAAATGATCCTCATTTAGATAATTCTTATGATATTAATACTGGTTTAAGAAGAGCAAGAAGCTTGCTTTCATATCTAGCAACTCGTGGAATACCCTCTGCTACAGAATTACTAGATCCAATTGTTCCTCAATATATTGCTGATTTAATAAGTTGGACAGCCATAGGTGCGCGGACTACTGAAAGTCAAACTCATAGGGAAATGGCATCAGGATTATCAATGCCTATAGGTTTTAAAAATGGAACTGATGGTTCTTTTACTACTGCAATAAATGCAATGCAGTCAGCTTCAAAATCGCATCATTTCTTAGGTGTAAATGACAATGGAATGGCTTCAATAGTTAATACTACAGGAAATCCAGATGGACATATAGTTTTAAGGGGTGGTTCAAAAGGTCCAAATTTTGAAAATAATCATGTTAAAAGGATTTCAACTGAATTGAGGCAATGTAATCTTCCCCATAAAGTTATGATTGATTGTAGTCATGGAAATTCCAATAAAGACTTTCGAAAACAGTCGGAAGTGCTAAAAAATATAGCTTCTCAAATTAGTAATGGTGAAAAAAATATTTTAGGAGTTATGCTTGAAAGTCATTTGAAGGAAGGAAATCAAAAACTTTTAAAAAAAGAAGATCTCCAGTTTGGCACAAGCATTACAGATGCATGCATAGATATAGAAAAAACAAAAGAATTACTGGCTATTTTATACAATTCACTTAGTTAGTTATAAAAAAATTAAAAAATAATGCTGAAGAAATTGGAACAATGAAATTATCTATTCCTAAAACACTAAATTGTTCGAGCAAAGTTGCAAAAAAAGCTATTGTAAAATAACTTAAATTTAAACTATTTTGCTGGGAATATCCTATTGAGCAAACTACTAACAAACTTGTCAAAAACATTGTAATAGTCCCAAATAAAGATTTTTTTTGTTTAAAAACAATCCAACTTTTTGAGTTAAAGCTTTTTCCTATTAACCCAGCTAATCCATCACCAAAAGTCATTGTAAAGAATCCAGTAATTAATGCATATGGATCTTTATCCCAGAACAGATAAATCAAAAAAAATAAACTTAGACAATAAAATAATGTTCCATAACTCTTTCTCTCAACATCTTCAATTGTTGGAAATAATTTATAAGTGTAATTAATGAAAACCATTAACGAAATAATTCCCGTAAAAATGAGTGCTGAATTTTGATCAATTTTTAAAAATTGGGCAATCGGTATTAATGGTCCTATGCCAATATGTATTATTTTTCTGACGCTTTCTTTGCTATCTTTATTAAATTTGTTAAAAACTATTGATATTAAAAAAATTGAAAATAAGTAGAATAAAATTATTGTAAATTTTATCAATTTGATTAAGCTGCTTTTTGATGAGTTGTCATTACTCTAAGTTTTAATATTGCTTTAGCTTCTAGTTGCCTTACTCTTTCTCGTGAAACATTAATTTGTCTTCCTATTTCTGCGAGTGTTAATGGTTCTTCACCATCTAGGCCAAATCTAAGCTTCATGATTTTTTGTTCTCTTTCGTTTAATTGAGAAAGCCAAGTGCCTAAATGTTCTTTTTGAATAGTTCTATCCATACCCTCCATAGGCTCTTCACAGTTTGGATCAGGTATAAGTTCACCTAGAGTACTTCTATCTTCTTCGCCTCTTGCATGAGCATCTAGGGAGGCGCAAGGAGCACTTTGCGAGATTAAATCTTCTAAATCTTTTTGATCAATTCCCATCTCAGTTGCCATTTCCAATCTGGTAGGCTGTCTACCAAATTTATGTGACAATTCTCTAGAAACTCGCCTCATTTTGGATAGTTTTTCACTTATATGAATAGGCAAACGGATTGTTCTTGCGCTATTATCAATAGCTCTTGTCATTCCTTGCCTAATCCACCAGTAAGCATAAGTTGAGAATTTATAACCCATAGCAGGATCAAATTTGTCTACAGCTCTTTCAAGGCCAATTGCGCCTTCTTGGACAAGGTCCAATAATTCAAGCCCTTGGTTTTGGTATTTTTTTGCAACGGAGACAACTAGTCTTAGATTAGCTGCCATCATTCTATCTCTGGCTCTTTTGCCAATCTTAATTTGATAAAGATTGCGTTGGGTTCTATCAGTTTCAGGAATTTCTAGCAACTTTTTCATGTTCTGCACATGATGAGCCAACTCTATTTCCTCTGCTGGAGTCAAAAGAGGTACTCTCCCAATGCTACTTAAGTAATAGCCAATAGAATCTGAAGCGAGTCTCCCAGATTTTTTTTGGCTTTGTTTTGCAGTTAGACTGGATTTCGATTTGCGAGACTTGCCCGCAGTGTTTGGTAATCTTGGCTCGTCAAAATTATTATCTGAAGAGCTCTTTGCAGATTCCAGAGGGATCCCCATCACCCTGGCCTCCTAAATAGTGGATTTTTTAAAAAGCTAGCACTGAAATTGAAATAAAAACTGCTTTTACGTTGAAACTTTAAAGACAAAAATTTTTTTTAAATGCTTATTTCTTGAAATCTCTTGATATGAGTGGATTTTATAAAAATAAAAAAAAATTTAAAATATTAAGTTTTTTTTAAATGTTGTAAAAATCAATATTAATTTTGTTTTTCTATGAGGTCAATTTGCGAACGATTATTGGATGAATCTAATTCATATTTGGAATAAGAACCATCTTCCTTCATTATCCAAGAAAAGTAATCATCTTGAATGTAGGTTTGCAAGAGTGAGTATATTGTAGATTTAAATTCATAATCCTCTATCGGAGTAACAGCTTCTATTCTTCTATCAAGATTTCTTCTCATCCAATCTGCACTCCCAATAAAAACCTCATTATCACCGTTATTACAAAACCAAAAAATTCTTGAGTGTTCAAGAAAATGGCCAATAATGCTTATAACTTTAATATTTTCACTTAAATTTTTTCTTTGGGGATACAAGCAACAAATACCTCTTATGATAAGGTTAATTTTTACACCTGATTCTGAAGCTAAATAAAGAAGTTTAATTATTTCTGGGTCTACTAAAGAATTCATTTTTGCAATTATTTCGGCTTTTTTGCCTTCCTCTGCATTTTTAATTTCTCTCTTTATCAGAAATATAAATTTATCTCTCATCGATGAGGGAGAAACTAATAACTTTTGATAACTTTTTTGTTTCGAAAAACCTGATAAGTAGTTAAATAACTCAAGTAAATCTGATGCAATATCAGGATCAGTTGAAAGTAATCCTAAATCTGTATAAAACTTTGAAGTATTAGAATTATAATTTCCTGTTCCAATATGGAAATAATTCCTTAATCTCCCTTTTTCTTTTCTTACTATCAAAGCTATTTTTGTATGTGTTTTAAATCCTATGATTCCATATACAACATGAATGCCAGCTTGTTCAAGTTGTTTTGCCCATTGAATATTATTGTCTTCATCAAATCTTGCTTTTAGTTCAACAAGGGTCATTACTTCTTTCCCATTCTCTGCAGCTCTCATTAAAGCCGCAATGATAGGTGAATCCTTGGAAACTCGATATAAAGTAATTTTTATAGCCATTACAAGTGGATCGTCAGCTGCTTTGTTTATAAATTCTTCAACTGAAGTTCTAAATAAGTCGTATGGATGATGAAGCAGAATACTTTTTTTTCTAAGAATATTAAAAATTGAATTGAGGTTTTTGTTTGAAGATAAATCTAAATTTTTTAATTGTGGGTGAGTTTTCCCAATAAGTAGATTTTCTTTTAAATCATCTCTATTAATTTTTGTAAGCTGATTTAAATCGTCAAGGCCTAAAAAACTTTTGCAAAAGTAAATATATTCTTTTTGTATTGAGATACTTTCAATAAGTAATTTCAGAATATTTTCTGGCATATCCGATTCAACTTCTAATCTAACTACGTCTCCTCCTAATCTTCTCTTTTGCAAACTTTGTTCAACTGCTAAAAGAAGATCATCCGCTTCAAGTTCTTTTAATTCTAAATCTGCATCCCTTGTAACTCTAAAAAAAGAGTAATTTAAACATTCCATTCCATTAAATAAAGTATTTATATTATTCCCAATTAAATCTTCAACACTTATGAAAAAATATGTATTTTCATCACTATGTTTAATAATTTCATTGGGAATTTGTATAAATCTATTTATATTTTTTGTTGGTATTTTTACTCTGACAAACTGATTTTTAGAATCTTCTCCATCCTTTATTAAAGCTGCTAGGTTTAGACTTAAATTACTTATGAATGGGAATGGATGTGCTGGATCAACAACTAGTGGAGTTAATAAAGGAAAAATAGATGAAGTAAAGAAGTTATTGCACCAATTTTTTTGATTTTCACTTAGGTCCTTATATTTTTTTAAAATTACACCTTCTTCTTTTAATTCATTATTTAATTCATTATTTACATAGTTTTCTTGAAGACTAGTTAATTTTTTTACTTCGTTGTTGATTTTTGTTAATTGCTCTTTAGGGGTTAATCCATCAATACTTTTTTTAGTAATTCCTGCTTCAACTTGAGCCTTTAAGGAAGCTACCCTCACCATAAAAAATTCATCTAGATTATTACTAAAAATTGAACAAAATTTTACTTTATCTAGGATTTTGTACTCCTTTTCCATACCAGTTAGGAGTACTCTTTTATTGAATTCAATCCAACTTAATTCTCTGTTAATAAAAAAATCAGCCTGGCTTTTCATGAAGATACTTTTGAATTTTGATTGCTAAAAGAATTATTATTTTTACCCTCTGCAATAAGGTATATCATGAAAAGTAAGATAACGGAACCAGCTATAAAAGGTGATTTAGGACCAAAACTATCATAAACCCTTCCTGCCATTGCAATTCCTAAAACCCCTCCAAGACTCTGCAGACCCTGAAGGTTACTGAGAATTGAGCCTTGTTTATCAAAGTCTAATTTCTTTGATATTAGTGCTCTTAAGGTGGGCGTAATTAATCCTGCCCCAACGGCTAAAAATGAAACAGCTGAATAAATATTAATTGTCGCATTTTCTTTTGGAGCAGTTATTAAAAGAGCACATGCCACAAGAATAAATCCTGATCCGATAAGTGTTAATCGCATTTCGCCAAATTGCTTTACCAGAGGTCCAATTAATCCTCCCTGAACGATAATCGCAATGATTCCTACTACAACAAGAGTTCCGCTTGATGCTTTGGTCGTCCAGTTTAAAGATTCTTGGAGGAAAAAAATAAGGATATTAGTCAATCCAGTAAAAGCGATAAAGTAAATAAAAAAAGCTAATGATAATTTTTTAATCTTTTCTTCTTTGAAAACTGTAAATAGAGCTTTTAAAGGGTTTTTTAAAGCAGTTTTTGATTTATTTATTTCACTATTAGGCTTGGTTTCTGGTAAGTAAAAAAATACAAGGAGAAAATTTATTATTGGAATAATTGAGGCTATCAAAACTGGAATAATAAAATTATTATTTGTATTTCTTGCAAAAATTACAACAAAAATATTGCCTAAGAAAAAACTTAAACCAAAAGCTACACCAATAAGACCAAATGTTTTTGCTCTTTTTTCAGGGCTTGAAATATCTGCAAGAATTGTTGTTGCAGTAGCTGCAGTCCCCCCGCTTAAACCGTCAATAAGTCTCGCTAAAAATAATAAAAATAACGGGATAGTGGCTATTGAATTTGACCAATTAAAAAGAACTGTAAAAGATAACATTGATATTCCTATTACTGAACCAGTAATACAAAAAAGAGTGACAGGTCTTCTTCCATATCTATCACTCATAAGTCCTATAAAAGGAGAAGCTGTAAATTGAGCTAATTGGTAAGTGCATGATAGTAAACCATATGTACTTGCTTTAGAGTCAAAAAGTAAAACAAAAGAGGGTAATATGGGTAACAGTATACTTTCACTTAAACGATCATTTAAAAGAGTGATAAACGCACTAAGAAGAGTAAATTTTTTATTTGGTTTTAATAAACTTTCTTTCACAATATTTATCTTCATTGCGATTAACTTTTACTACCATACTTGTTAATGGAGATTATTGTGCCCGGGATTGTTTATTTAGTTGGAGCAGGTCCTGGTGACCCTGAGCTTTTGACTCTTAAAGCTTTACGCCTAATAAAAAATTGTGATGCATTAGTTCATGATGCTTTAATCCCGGATGAAATAACAAAAGAGGCAGGAAAAAATACAGAAATTTTCCATGTAGGCAAAAGAGCTGGGAAGTGTTCTGTACCTCAGGCTGAAACTAATGATCTCATTTTGAAATTAGCAAAAGAAGGCAAAAATGTTGTAAGGCTTAAAGGAGGAGATCCATTCGTTTTTTCTAGAGGTGGGGAAGAGGTATCGATTTTAGAAAAAAATGGAATTTTAGTTGAAATCGTTCCTGGTATTACTTCTGGGATAGCTGCCCCCACATATTTTGGTATTCCACTAACTCATAGAGATGCTGCGAGCTCCATAACTTTTGTCACTGGACATGAGCGTGTAGATAAGGAAAAAAAGACAGTCAATTGGAGAGATTTAGCTAAATCATCAGATAGCCTAGTAATTTTTATGGGTATAAAAAATATTGAATTTATTGTGGAAGAATTAATTCTAGGTGGTTTAGATAAGAGTACTAAATGCGCTGTTATTCAAGAAGCTACTTTAAAAAATCAAAAATGTTTGATAGAGAAATTAGATAATCTTCCAGATAAAATCAAAGATAAAGAATTTTTAGCTCCATCAATTATCATTATTGGAAAAATTGTTGAATTTAAGGTTAATAACAATATAACTAAAGTATCTGATGTCTATTTACCAGATATTAATAAAGTTCAACTATATAATAAATCCCAAAAGTAAATTGGATCGAATTTAGGCTTAAGCTTTAAATCATTAACTTGATTAATTTGTCTGCAAGATAAGCTATTAATTGCAACTATTATGTCATCATTTTGAAATTCTGGAGGAATTAATTCTTCTTTTACAATTTCCAATTTTAAAGCTTCAGAAACCATAATCCCCTCTAAACAGCCGCTCTCTTTTCTAGGAGTTATCCATTGATTATTTCTTTTAATTAGAAGATTAAATGTACTTCCACAACAAAGTTCACCTGACGTATTCAAAAGGATAGAATCATCAAATGATTTTTCATTAGCTTCTGTCAAAACTTGTATTGCCTGATTATATGAAAATGTTTTGCATTTACTTATAAGACTGAATTCATTTATTTTTTCCGTTTGACTAATGCAAACGCTTATCGGATTAAAATTTGGTTTGATTCTATAGAACTCAAGCCAAAAATTATCCAAATCTTTTGTCTCTGAAGTGCTATCAATTGTTAGTCTTCGCCCTTCATTAGTTCCTCGACTATAGTTTATTCTTACTGAAGCAAATTGATCATTTTTAAGCGATAACTTTTTAATTCCATCGTGAATAAGTTGTCTCAAAGTTAATTTATTTATTTTGAGATTAATATTTAAAATCTTGCTACTTTTTTCTAATCTTTTCAGATGTTCATCAAAAAGAATAGGTTTGCTTTCTTTTATCAAAATGGTTTCAAATATACCATCAGCAAATTTTAATCCTCTATTATTAGCAGCAATAAATATTCTATCAATATCCAACCATTGATCCTTGTGCCAGCCTAATGTTTCAATCATTTTAGTGAATCAATTAATGGTAAAAGTTTCCATTTTAGTTCATCAGTTTCCTCTTCAGGGTTTGAGTCAAAAACTATTCCGCAACCAGCATATATGTTGATTTTTTTGTCTTTTATTAAAAAAGATCTTATTAGTATATTGCTATCAAACTCTCCATTCCAGTCAAGCTTCAAAAATGAGCCGCAGTATGGTCCGCGTTCACATTCTTCTAATTCAAAAAGTCTTTGGCATGATCTTAATTTAGGTGCTCCAGTTATAGAGCCCCCAGGCCAACAAGCTTTTAGTAAATCAATCCAGTTTTTGTCTTTTTTTAATTTGCCTCTGATTACTGAAGTTAGATGATGAACTTTTAAGAAACTTTCAAGTTTTAATATTTCTGGCACCATAATACTTCCTGTTTCACAAACTTTACTTAAATCATTTCTTATTAGGTCAACAATCATAATATTTTCCGCTCTATCTTTTTCGTTCGTTATTAAATCGATAGCATTAAGTGCGTCTTGACTTAAATCTTTATCTCTGGATCTAGTTCCTTTGATAGGTCTTGATTCTACAAAATTTTTATTATCTATTTTTATAAATCTTTCTGGCGAGGTAGATAATACAGCCTCTTTATAATTATCATTATTTATTATTATTCCTCCAAAGGGAGCTCTTAATTTCCTTCTTACTTTTAAATAAATATCTAGAGGACTATAGTTTTTGGAAGATTCAATTTCGCATTTAGTTGTTAGGTTTGCTTGAAATATATCCCCTAGGGAAATTAATTTTTTCAATTTTAAAATATTTTTCTGAAATTTTTCAGCCATTTCGTCCAAATTTATTTTTGAAAAATCAAAATTGAAATTTGTTTTAATAATATTTTCTTCTTCAATATTTTTTATATTGTTGATTATGTTTTCATAATTCATCAGTTCAAATGAGTTTGTGCCTTCGATAATTATTTCTTTTTTTATTAGATTACATTTAATGATTGGATCATATGATCCAATCCATAAAGTTGCCATATTAGATTTTCTCCACGGGTTTTTTGGTTCTATGTAAACTCCAGCTTCATAACTTAACCATCCGATCCAAAACCCTTTTTCAATATTTTTTAAATTATTAAATGGATTATTAGTTTTGTCTAAGTTATCAATATCTCTTGATTGGATTATTTTTTTAGGTTTAATTCCTATTATTGACCATTCCCCATTTTCTTTGCCGTCACTGTCTAGCCAAGCTAATCCTTTATCTCCGAATTTTTTTGTTAGATCATGAGTAATTAGTGCTGGATCTATCCATTTTTCTAGAATTATTTTTTTTATCTTCATTTTTTATTATTGTTATTAAGCCATTTTTCATAAGCGGCATTTCTAATTCTGCAGCTATCACACTTACCGCATGGTTTTGAATTACCCGAATAACAACTCCATGTTTTATCTAAAGGCACACGATTAGCAAAAGCTAATTTAATAATTTCCTCTTTATTTAAATCTAATAGTGGCGTCCAAAGTTTTATTGGATTATTTTCTCTTCCTCTTTTATTGGCTAAATCTGCTAATTCTTGAAATTTTTTAATGTAGTCAGGTCTGCAATCTGGATAACCAGAATAATCTAGTGCATTAACTCCTAATCCTATAAAATCAGCATCTATTGCTTCGGCATAACTTAGTGCAACGGAAATAAATATAGTATTTCTCCCGGGAACATAAGTATTAGGAATTTTATTAGTTTGCACTCCTTCTTTCGGAATATTTTTTTTGGTATCAGTTAATGACGAGCCTCCCCATAAAGATAAGTCAAGTTTAATGATTTTAAATTCTTCGATATCAAAGTGTTTTGCAATTATTGATGCAGAATTTAATTCTTTTTTATGACGTTGACCGTAGTCAAATGAAAGGCCAAAAATTTTAGCTTCGGATTTTTTTGCGATACCAGTAACTGTAGAAGAATCTAAACCTCCAGATAATAAAACTACTATCGATTTATTTTTAAGAGTCATATGATTTCAATTAATTTTTAAGTATTTGTGAGTTTGAAGGCTCAATTTCCAATCTGGATTATTTTTTACGAAATCAATAGCAAGAGAAAACCCATTCGCATTGTTCCATGCTGGCTGCAAATAAAAAATTTTATCTTCTTTTTTTAAGCCATCTTCGCTTTTAGAAAGTTGATATTGTTTTAAAGTTTCTTTTTTTATTTGAATAGCAAATTCAATATCTTCTATTTCATTTATGATTATTTTCATTTCATTACAGTTTTTTAAAAAATAATTTTTTGGAGGTGAGTGTCTTTTAGGAGATAAAGTAATCCAGTCATAGCTTCCTGATATCGAATTAACTCCACTTGTCTCAATATGAATCTTCATTGGCTTTTGTTCTTTTCCCATCGTCATTGTTTTTATGGCTTTGCAAAAATTATCCAAGTTATGTTGTAAAGGTTCTCCACCTGTAATAACGCAAAAAGATGCTCCTTTTTCTCTGGCAATTTTTATGTGATCTATTATTTTTTCAATTGATATAGAAGGGTGTTTTTTCTCGTCCCATGAATTCTTGGTATCGCACCACGAACATCCAACTTTACATCCTGCTAATCTTACAAAAAAAGCACTTTTTCCAGCGTGATAACCTTCACCTTGTAATGAATGAAATTGTTCGACTAATGGTAAAAAACTTGTCATTTTCATTCAAAAAAATAAAGAATATTAATTTGATTGATTTAACTTATCTTGAGAGGCTTTTATTAAACCTTTAAATAAAGGATGCGGTTTGCCAGGTCGTGATAAAAACTCAGGATGATATTGACAGGCTAAGAAGTATGGATGATTTTCTAACTCAATTAACTCAACTAATCTGCCATCTGGTGATGTACCACTAATTTTGTATCCAGAATCTAAAAAACTTTGTTTGTAGTAATTATTAAATTCGTATCTATGTCGATGTCTCTCATAAATAACATCCTCATTATATAAGTTTTTTCCAGTTGTATTTTTTGTCAATCTACATGGATAAACTCCAAGTCTCATTGTCCCACCTAAATCAACTACATCTTCCTGTTCTGGTAATAAATGTATCACTGGATTGGGAGTGTTTGGGTCTAGTTCTGAACTAGACGCATCTGGAAGATTAGCTACATTCTTGGCCCATTCTATAACTGCACATTGCATACCAAGGCACAAACCTAAAAAGGGAATTTTATTTTCTCTTGCAAATTTTATAGCCGAAATTTTTCCATTGACTCCTCTATTCCCAAATCCCCCGGGTACCACAATTGCATCAACTTTATTTAAGTAAGTTTCTGCTGAATTTTTTTCTATCATTTCAGCACTTACCCAATGTAAATCTAATAAAGCCTTTTGTTCAATGCATGCATGTCTTAAAGCTTCAACAACGGATAAATATGCATCTCCAAGTTCAATGTATTTTCCTACTAAAGCAACTTTGATTGGAGCTCCAGGATTTCTTAGGTTGTGAATAATTTGCTCCCAATTTTTCAAATCACATTTTTTATCTTCAAGGTCTAAATACTTCAGGGTTTCTTTGCATAAACCTTCTTTTTTTAACGAAAGAGGTACAGAATAAATACTGTCTGCGTCTAAAGCTTCAATTACAGAGTTGATATTGACACCGCAAAAACCACTAAGCTTCTTTTTAAGAGCTTCATTGATAGATTTATCACTTCGGCATACAAGTAAATCTGGCTGAATTCCAATTGATCTTAATTCTTTGACTGAATGTTGTGTTGGTTTAGTTTTTATTTCGCCAGAGGTTTTGATGTAAGGAAGTAATGTTACGTGTATATATGCAACATCGTTCCTATTGACATCATTTTTGAATTCTCTTATTGCCTCTAAAAAAGGTAGAGATTCAATATCACCAACTGTTCCACCAATTTCAGTAATTATAATATCTGCATTACTGTTGGCGGCTACTCTATGAATTCTTTCTCTTATTTCTCCCGTTATGTGAGGTATTACTTGCACAGTTCCACCGTCATAACTACCTCTTCTTTCTTTATTGATAACTGCTTGATAGATAGATCCCGTAGTCACACTATTTAACCTAGTCATTGCAGTATCAGTAAATCTTTCATAGTGACCTAAATCTAGATCGGTTTCAGCCCCATCTTCGGTTACAAATACTTCTCCATGTTGGAAAGGGCTCATTGTTCCTGGATCAACATTTAGATATGGATCTAGTTTTAATATTGAAACACTATATCCTCTAGACTTTAATAATCTTCCTAAGCTTGCAGCTACAATTCCTTTACCAATGCTAGAAACTACTCCTCCGGTGACAAATACAAATTTTGACATTAAATATTTTTAATTAAGCACAGCCTCCTTATATTTTATTTAAACAAAAAATTTTTAGAACATCCATATATATTCTTATTCATCAATTGTTATTTCAATATCTAATTCTTTTAATTGTGATTTAGAGACATTTGAAGGTGCATTTGTGAGAAGACATTTTGCTTGTTGATTTTTTGGAAAAGCAATGGTTTCTCTTATTGAATCTGCACCAATGATCAGCATGGTAATACGATCCAATCCAAACGCTATTCCACCATGAGGAGGAGCACCCATTTCTAAGGCTTCTATTAAAAATCCAAATTTTTCATCAATTTCTTTATCAGTAAGTCCAACCGTTTTCAGAACCTCTCTTTGTAAGTTCGCTTCATGAATACGTAAAGAGCCACCTCCTAACTCCAATCCATTGAGAACTAAGTCATAAGCATTTGCTGTAGAGCTCTCAACTTCTTTTTTCAAGTTTTCAGAATCTTTAGATTTTATATTTTTTGGAGAACAAAAAGGATGATGTAAAGCTTCATATCTATTTTCATCTTCATTTCTCTCAAACATCGGGAAGTCAGTTACCCATAAGAAATTCCATTTACTTTTATCAATAAGATTTAAGTCTTTTGCGATATATTGTCTAACTCTATCTAATGACTGATTGACAATTTGTTTATCTCCAGCTCCTAAGAGGATTAAGTCTCCATCTTTTGCTTCTGTGATTTTTAAAATATCAGCTATATGCTCTTGACTTAAATTATTTTTAATTGCCCCAATAGTCTCAAGCTCATCTCCTTTGACCCTTATAAAGGCCAAACCACCAGCTCCTGCATCTTGAGCTACTTGGAAGATGTCACCTCCTGGTTTAATTCTTACGTTGCTAATACTTGAATTGCCTCCTTTGACTGTTATGGATTTTATGTAACCTCCAGACTTAATTGCCTTGGTGAAAATATTAAATCCAATACCACCTAATACTCCTCCTAAATCTTTTAATAACATTTGATATCTAGTATCTGGTCTATCAGTGCCGTAATTATCCATTGCTGCTTGCCATGACATTCTTGGAAAAGCATTATTAAAATTAATATTTAACACTTCTTTCCATATTTTTTTTATGAGACTTTCATTAAAAGAAATTATTTCTTCTTCACTAATAAAGCTCATCTCAATATCTAATTGAGTAAACTCTGGCTGTCTATCTGCCCTTAAGTCTTCATCGCGGAAACATTTTGCTATTTGATAATACTTATCTAAGCCCCCAACCATTAAAAGTTGTTTAAAAAGTTGTGGGGATTGAGGTAAAGCAAAAAATTCTCCATTTGAAAGACGTGCAGGAACAAGAAAATCGCGAGCGCCTTCAGGAGTTGACTTTGTAAGTAATGGGGTCTCTACTTCTGTAAATCCAAAATTATCAAGAAATTCTCTAGCAACTTTAATAATCTTATGTCTTGTTTTTAAATTTTCTAGTAATTTTCCCCTTCTTAAATCAAGGTATCTATATTTTAATCTGAGTTCCTCTTTTGTATTTTCATAATCATGTATAGATACTGGAAAAGGTAAATTGTTTTTAATTTGGTTGAGAACTTGCAAATCTTTAACCTTAAGCTCTAACTCTCCAGTACTTAAATTTGTATTTATGGAATCTTTGGGTCTTTCATTAATAATTCCGCTAACCATTATTACTGTTTCATTTCTTAGAGTCTCTGCCTGTTTAAATAGATCTGCACCATCATCGGGGTTAATTGTTATTTGTAGAAATCCACTATGGTCTCTTAAATCAATAAAAATTACACCCCCATGATCTCTTCTTCTATCTACCCATCCGCATAAATTAACTAATTTACCAATATCTGTATTATTGAGTTCTTTGCAAATTTTGTTTCTCATCTAAGTATGATTTATTTATCAATAACTTATAATAATTCTTTAAGGGTAAATTTAGTTAATAATTTTTTTTATAAAACGCTCTCTTTGTTATAACCCCTTTGAATTTTTTGCCTCTTATTAATATTTGAACTTCATTATTTATTAAGGCATGCGAAGTATTGATGTATGCAAAAGCTATAGCTTGTTGTTTAGTTGGAGACCAACTGCCGCTTGTGATAGTCCCAATATTTTCTTCACCTTTAAGAACTGCGCAACCTTTTCTTCCTATTGCTTTACCTTCTATAGAAAGACCAACTAACTTTTTTTGAATACCTAATCTTGACTGCTCTTCAAGAAATCTTCTTCCAAAGAATTCGTGATTATTTTCTAGATGTACTAGCCAGCCTAACCCTGCTTCATATGGAGAAGTTTCTTCATTTATGTCTTGACCATAAAGATGCATGCCTGCTTCAAGTCTAAGAGTATCTCTAGCTCCTAAACCACAAGGTGCAACATTTTTGGAAATTGAGAAATCCCATAAATTAATTGCTGCTTTTTTAGATAAAAGTATTTCTAGACCATTTTCCCCCGTATAGCCTGTCTTTGAAAAAAAAATTTTTTCTTTAGGAGAAATATGTTCAAAAATTTTATATTCGCATCCAAAGTTAGGGATATGTGATATCGAAGATTCAATCCATTCTTCAAATAAATCGAATGAGTTTTTTCCCTGTAGTGCTAAAAGTACTTTGTCTTTTTTAAAGTTTGTTATAGAAATTTTAGACATATTTAAATTATTTTTTATCCACTGAAAATCCTCTTCATATCTACTGGCATTAACTATTAATAATAATTCTGATATGTCATTTTCTTGTATACCAAGGTCATAAATTATCAAGTCATCTATTATTCCTCCTTTATCATTGAGCATTACTGTATAAAGTCCTTGACCTTCAGAAAAGGAGTATAAATTATTAGGAAAAAGTTTTTGAATATAATCCTTTGGATTGATTCCCTTGATAGAAATCACACCCATGTGAGAAATATCAAATAATCCTGCTGAAGATCTAACTGATTCATGCTCTTTAATTAATCCTGAAAATGATATGGGCATTTCCCAGCCTGCAAAATCCACTAATTTTGCATTGGATTCAACATATTTTGAATAAAGAGGACTTTTTAGCAAATCCATGAAATAGTTAGTTTGTTTTTAGTATTTTTACACTGTAGTTTAGAAATTTTTTATTGCATATTTTCTAATGACAAAATTAAGCTTCTAAGTACTTTTGCTGCAACTATGCTACTTACTCCGCTTTTATCAATTTCTGGAGATAATTCCACAATATCTGAGGCTACAATTCTAAGGTCTTTTAAAGTTTTCAGTATTTCTTCAAAATCATTCCAAAAAAATCCTCCCGGTTCTGGAGTACCCGTCCCTGCTAATAAACTGGGATCAAACCAATCTAAATCTATTGTTAAATAGATTGGAGACTTAGCGTATGGTAGGAGAGCTTGTTTTAACTCATTTGCATTTCCACCTGGACAAAAGTCAACTAATTGGTTGTTGTTATGCATAATTTCAAATTCTTCTTTAGTCCCACTTCTAATTCCTACTTGCAAAATTTTTTTTTCAGGTAGAACTTCTAAGCATCTTTTCATAGTACAAGCATGACTATGTTCATTCCCTATATATGATTCTCTTAAATCTGCATGAGCATCAAGTTGAACCAATATCAAATCTGGATATTTTTTTACTAATGCTTCAATAGCACCTCTTGTAATAGAGTGTTCGCCTCCAAGCATAATGGGACTAAGGCGTTTACTAATTAAATAATTTGTTGCTGATTTAACCGATTCAATAACGGACTTTGAGTCATTTTTATCAATTAGTATTGATCCAAAATCAACATACATAATATCCTCTAAGTCTTTTTTTATTTTTGGACAATATGTTTCTAAACAAGAACTTACTTGTCTTATTGCTTCTGGACCAAATCTTGCTCCTGGTTTAAACGAACATGTCCCGTCATAATTAACTCCAAATATACCAATTGAGCAATTCTTAGGACTTCTTTTTGCTCCCATATAAATTGCATTTTCATTATCAAATAAATTTTTTGTCATCTTATGGATCTAGTTCTTTTACAATTTTATTTGGCATCATTTTGAATGCTGCATTTTGAAAATTTAAATTCCAAATTTCACATCCTTTTTCTATTTTTAGGACTTCAGCATAATTTTGCTTTGATAAATTTATATTTTCTGAAGAAGCAAATGTCCAACTCCAAATCCCGCTTGGATATATAGGCACAAAGGAATACATAGTTTCAGAAACTTTAAATATATTTTTTAGGGTTTTCAAAATATTTATGTGAATATCTTTGAAGGATTCAGGAGATTCGCTTTGCGTTGCTAATATCCCACCTGGTGTAAGTATTCTTTTACATTCTTTATAAAAATAATCTGAAAATAATAAATTTGAAAATTCTGAGGGATCTGAACTATCTATAAATATAACGTCGTAAAAATTATCCCTTGTTTTTTTTACCCATTTAACACCATCATCAACATGTATTTCTAATCTTTTGTCATTCCATGCTTCTCCTCCAATTTCTTTTAGAAATTTTTTAGATATTTTGATTACCTCCTCATCAATTTCTACTAGATCAATTTTTGATATTTGAGAATACTTAACGCATTCTCTTAGAGTCCCACCGTCACCACCGCCAATAATTAGTACATTAGATTTTTCGTCAATGCTACTTAATGCAGGATGCACAAGACACTCATGATAATATTTCTCGTCTTTTAATGATGTCATCCAGCAACCATCTAACATTAAGGCTTTACCATAATATTTATTTTCAATAATAATAATTTCTTGAAATTTTGAGGTTTTTTTTATAAGAATTTTCCCAATTAGGCCGAATCTTGAGCCTTTATGATATTCATCTATCCATCTTGTAATATTTGTCATTTGCTTTTAGGAATTTTTCTCGCCAGTTTTTGCTTGGCTATTTGCCAAAGCCGTTGAAAGTCTTTGGGAGTTTGTTTTTTAATATTATCTCCTGCATGCTCTTCGACGATTGAAAATCTGTCTAAAAATTTTATATTAGTTTTTTGAAGAGCTGATTCAGGATTGATCTTTAAAAAGTTTGAGAGATTAAGAAGAGTAAAGTAAATATCCCCAAATTCATTTTTTATCTCTGAATCATTTTTACTTTTAATTGCTTCCTTTAATTCATTAATCTCTTCTTCTAACTTTTTAAAAATCTCATCAGTACTTTCCCACTTGAAACCATGTTCTTTTACAACATTTGTGATTTTATCTGTTCCAACCGTTGGCGGTAAATTTTTAATTTTCAAATTTAAATTTCTACTAATTGAAGATTTCATATTAGTTGCTTCTTTCTCTAAATTTTTTATATTTACCCAAATCTGTTGTGATTTTTTTAATGATACTTTTTCTTTTTTGTTAAAAATATATGGATGTCTATTAATAATTTTCTTATTTAGATTGTTTATAACATCATTTAGTTCAAATTCTTTTTCTTCGTAACCGATTTCAGCATGAAGCATTACTTGTAATAAAAGATCTCCTAACTCCTCACATATGTTATCTGCATTTTTTTCATATATCGCATCTATAAATTCATTACTTTCTTCATACAAGAATGGGATCAACGATTCATGAGACTGTATTTTCTGCCATGGGCAACCCCAAGTTTTATCTTTTAATGCTTTGATATTAGATATTAAGATTTTAAAACTATTTATAGTTTCTAAATCGGAATTGTTTTCCAATTTATATCTATTGTTTGAGGACATAGGATATATTTTATTAATTAAATTTTGCCTCAATCATGAAATATTTAAATACTTAGTATAAATTTTTCAACTTCATCTATTAGAATGATTTATCATGAGGGCGATTAGCTCAGCGGTAGAGCGCCTGCCTTACAAGCAGGATGTCCCTGGTTCGAACCCTGGATCGCCCATTTATTATTTTTCTAATGACTGAGATCGTCAATCTTTCAATCAGTCAAAGTGCTGCTTCAGAACTATCTAGGCAGGCTTCTTTTGGTGGTTCTCCAGGAGAAATGTCGATTGATTTGGTAAAGGATAAAAATTGTTCCGAAGGATGGATGCATATTAAATTAAGGCCAGGTACATGTAATGGATCCCCTATTTCAAGAACTGAAGGAGTAACTTTATACGCGGATGTAAAAAAGTTTAATTTACTGAAAGATTTAAAATTAGATTATTATGGTGATTTGAGCGGTGGTGGATTTCTTATTTCAACACCAAAAAATGCAAAACGTTGTTCTTGTGGTTCTGGCTTCAAACTTTTGTAGAATGGATGTGTCTTTTTTGGCAAACTAATATTATTTTCATTAATTTGCTGCTCTCAAGATAAAATAAACAAAAAGTTTATTGAAATAAAATTTGCACATGACAGAGATGAATGATCAATTATCTTTAGAGAATTATTCACCTTTTGAAGTAGAGAAAAAGTGGCAAGAAAAATGGGAAAGTCTAAAGGCTTTTAGTCCTAACCCTGAGGATGATGGAGAGCCTTTTTGTGTTGTTATTCCGCCACCAAATGTAACTGGATCTTTGCATATGGGGCATGCATTTAATACGGCTTTGATAGATGTTGTAGTACGTTTTCAAAGACTTTTAGGTAAGAATGTTTTGTGTTTACCGGGAACTGATCATGCTTCAATAGCTGTTCAAACTATTCTCGAAAAACAATTAAAAAGTGAAGGCAAAACAAGCGAAGATATTGGAAGAGATGAATTTCTTAAAAGAGCATGGAACTGGAAAGAACAAAGTGGTGGCAGAATAGTTTCTCAATTAAAAAGGATAGGATATTCAGTTGACTGGACTAGAGAAAGATTTACTCTTGATCAAAAATTAAATGAAGCAGTTATTGAGGCTTTTAATATTCTCTATAAAAAGAATTTAATTTATAGAGGCGAATATTTAGTTAATTGGTGCCCTGAATCTCAATCTGCCGTGAGTGATCTTGAAGTTGAAATGCAAGAAGTAAATGGTCATTTATGGCATTTTAAATACCCTTTAATTTCTGAAAGTGGTGAACAGTTAGATCAGTACTTAGAAGTTGCAACAACAAGACCAGAAACTCTTTTGGGTGATACTGCTGTGGCAGTTAATCCAGATGATGATAGATATAAAGAATTTATTGGTGTCAAAGTAAAAGTCCCTTTCGTTGATAGAGAAATACCTATTATCGCTGATTCACATGTTGATAAAGATTTTGGTACTGGTTGTGTGAAGGTTACTCCAGCCCATGATCCAAATGATTTTGCAATAGGAAAAAGGCATAATTTAAAACAGATTAATGTAATGAACAAAGATGGAACTTTAAATATTAATGCAGGTATTTTTCAAAATTTAGATAGATATGAGGCTAGAAAGAAAATTATCAAAGAATTGGATAACTTAGGACTTTTGACAAAGATAGAGGATTATAAACATACTGTTCCTTTTTCTGATAGAGGTAAGGTGCCAATCGAACCTTTATTGTCAACACAATGGTTTTTGAAAATGGATGATATATCACAAGGATGTCTTAATGAAATTGATTCTAAAAAACCATCGTTTATTCCTCCACGCTGGGAGAAAGTTTATAAGGATTGGTTAGAGAATATTAATGATTGGTGTATCAGTCGGCAATTGTGGTGGGGGCACCAGATACCAGCATGGTATGTTTTAGATGAATCTCAAGACTCAATAGAACAAAATACTCCATATGTTGTTGCGAGAAATGAAGAGGATGCCTTAATCGAAGCTAATAAAAAATTTGGATTAAATATTAAATTGGTTCGTGATAAAGATGTTTTGGATACATGGTTTTCAAGTGGTTTATGGCCTTTCTCAACCCTTGGTTGGCCAAATACAAATGATCCGGATTTTAAAAAATGGTATCCAAATAGTGTTCTTGTTACTGGTTTTGATATTATTTTTTTCTGGGTGGCGAGAATGACAATGATGGGGAATACTTTTACGAACAATATTCCTTTTAAGGATGTTTATATTCATGGTCTAGTCCGAGATGAAAACAATAAAAAAATGAGTAAAAGTTCAGGTAATGGTATTGATCCAATACTATTAATTGATAAATATGGTTCTGATGCTCTACGATTTGCTTTAATCCGAGAAGTTGCAGGTGCTGGACAAGATATCCGACTTGATTTTGATAGGAAAAAAGATACATCTACAACTGTTGAAGCTTCAAGAAATTTTGCGAATAAATTATGGAATGCAACTAAATTTGTGTTAATCAATAAAACTTCTAATAATAATTATTCGCTTAATGAGAGTGATGAAAATTCTTTAGAGTTATGTGATAAGTGGATTTTATCGAAATTGAATCAGGTAAATATAAAAGTCGCTGCTTTGTTGAAAGAATATAAATTGGGAGAATCTGCGAAACTACTATATGAATTTACATGGAATGATTTTTGTGACTGGTATTTAGAATTTGCTAAACAAAGGTTTAATAATAAAGAGACTAAAAATAGACAAATATCTGAAAAAGTTTTAATAAAAGTGCTCAATGATATTTTGGTAATGATTCATCCGTTTATGCCGCACATTACTGAGGAACTTTGGCATGTGCTGCAACTAAAACAAGATAATGCATTATTATCTCTTCAAAAATGGCCAATTTACGAAAATAAATTTGTTGATAATAAGCTTGATAATTCTTTTCAGCAACTCTTTGAAATTATTAGACTGATTAGAAATTTGAGAGCTGAATTAGGTCTTAAGCCATCAGAAAAAGTTCCTGTATATTTAATTTCAGACAATGATGAATTGATTGATTTTTTAAAAACTTTAGTTGATGATATTCAAACCTTAACTAAATCTTCTGAAGTATTTATTTTTAAAACTAATGCTGTTGATAAAAAAGAGTTTGCTAAATCTTTTTCTGGGATAATTAGCGATTTAGAGGTTTACTTACCTTTTCAGGATTTTGTAAATATAGATGCATTAAAGGAAAGGTTAACCAAGGATTTAAAAAAGGTGACTATTGAATTAGAAAATTTAAATAAGAGATTATCTAATAAAAATTTCGTTGATAAGGCTCCAAAAGATATTGTTGATGAATGCAGATTTAAATTAAATGAGGGTTCGGTACAAAAGGAAAAAATTACTAATAAACTCGAACTTTTGAATTGAGAATGAATATATTTCTTGAAAATATTTATAATTTGTCTTTTTTTTTTAATACTGGAATTGGGATCTTTTCGTTTGTTTGTATTTATATTTTAATTGTTTTATTAATACTTCCAGCTTCTTGGTTATCTTTATTGTCAGGTTTTTTATATGGTTCATATTTAGGATCTATTATCGTTTTCATTTCCGCTTCCATAGGAGCATCAGTTGCTTTTTTTGTATCAAAAAGTTTTTTTGCAAAAAAGCTAAAAAATCTTTTTAGCCGTTACCCAAAATTAAGTGTCATGGAAAAAGTAGTGGAAAAAGGCGGACTTCAATTGATTTTTTTAGCGAGATTATCGCCGATATTTCCCTTCAGTATTCTTAATTATTTTTATGGTTTGAATAATGTTAAATTTAGAGATTTCGCCCTTGGTCTTCTTGGAATAATTCCAGGAACTTTTCTGTATTGCTCAATAGGTAGTCTGGCAAAAAGTATTCAGGAGTTAAAAAATGTGCAATCACCAAATAATTTATATATTACTATCGTTGGAATTATTTCAACTTTTTTAGTTGTATATTTTTCAGCCAAATACTCCAGAGAATATTTTGAAAAATCCTAAGAATTTACTCTTTAATATTCCAATCTCTAATAGATGCAATTAAGATAAACCACAACAATCTAATTTTACCTAGTAAAGTTTTGTTGGCTTCTAATTCGATATATTTTGCCTGTCCACAAGGTGTTTTTATGAAGTTGAAAACTTTTTTCTTCGTCATAAGTCTCTCAAAAAGTCCTGATAATTATTCTTACATTCTATAACTGAGATTTTTATTTTTTTTACTTAAAAACCACATTTTTCATTGACTACTTTGTTGAATATTATTTTTTAAAATTTAAACTTTTTCTCCAGCTTTAAATCCTCTAAAGCATTTGAATCTAGGAAACCTAAGACTAAAAGCCACCGCATCCTTGGATTTAGTTTTAGCATCAGCTCTGATTTCTACAAGTTGACCAATAAGTTGATTCCGTTTTGACCAATATTCTTCACGTTGGATATCACTAAATCCGCTTCCACAACTAAGACTGTATTCATGCCCATCATCTTCACCTTCTACTAAGACAGCTCCTAGTCTACCTTTATTGCGACCTGTGCCTTCCTCAACAGATACAACCTTTAAAGTGACTTCAATGAAAGGTTTTGCTTTTAACCAACTGTGTGTTCTTTTACATTCATACATAGCATCAGGATCTTTAATCATCACTCCTTCATATCCACCCTCCACAGCAGATTTATTCAGCTCTACAAATCTTTTCTGTCCCTCAGTGGTATCGAGGTCTACATTTTCCCATTCAAGTGTTTTTATATGTCTTAGAAGTATAGAATGTTTTGCTACCCATTCTTTTACTAATAAACTTCTTGCTGTTTGACTAGTGTTCCATCTCCCTTTTTGGAAGTCTTCAAGGGGACATAAGTCAAATAGATGTAGCACTGCGTCTTTTGTTTGTTTGCCATCTTTTCTATGAACCTGTTTCATTAAATCCTGAAAGTTAGCGCTCATTACTTCACCATCTAGTACTAAGTCATGCGGTGCAGGATCTTCTTTTAAGACGTTTTCTATTTCTGAGATAATATGACCAAAATTATGGAATTGTTTCCCATTACGAGAAAACATTTCTACTTTATTTTGTCTAATAATAGTTAAGACGCGCACACCATCTAATTTGATTTCAATTTGCTTTTTTCCTATCATTTTTTTTTCATGATTTGCACTGTCATGAGCTAAAGGACAAGAAAAAATAGGAACCGCATATTTGGGAAATTTCTTGGCTATCTTGTTGATTGTTTTTTCAGATACACCACATCTAAGATCTTTAATTAAAACTCGTCTATAAAAACCATTCCACTCTTCTTTCGTGGCAGATTCTCTAGCTTTAATAATTGCATCGCGCGCAGCGTGACCAGTAAGTTCTCTTTGAATAAGCTTATTTGCTAATTTTTTAAAATCTTTCCATAAAAAATTTTGACTTTTTTCGTTATCTTTTTCAGGAACAATTTTTACACCAAAAGTTACTAACGGATCAAGTGCCATACGGATTCCCTCAAAAAAATCATCTAGACCTTGTTCCATTGCTTCTGAGATGATTTTTTCTTTATCTAATCTACTTGGGTGTAATTCTAGTTGACGTATTATCTCTTCTTTAAACAATTCTTTTTGCCTCACAAGAAATAATTAATTCACTTTTGCTATTCTGTCTATTTTCCAATCATTATCAGTTTTTGCGAAAGTAAAATCTAATGGGAGCTCATCTTGTTTATCTTCTGATTTTAAATTCAAAGTTATTATGATTTGATCTTCTTGGACTCTAGGTCTTCCTGATTTTAAATTTCTGTATTTATTTAGGTTTAAACTAGCTAAAAATTTGAGAAAGTCTTGGCGCTTCACATGAGTTTTATAAGTTTTTGTAGTCAAACCATACGCTGCATCAATTCTGCCAGCAGCTATTTGATCAAAAAACTTTCTTACTAATGGATTAATTCCTCTGGCGCTTATAACTAATTTGACTGCATTAAAAGTCCAAAAAGAAACTAGTACAGCTCCGCCAACTAATAATGCTTTAATTCCGATATCTTTAACTAGTGTTGCATCCATGTTGATTTAAGTTTTTTATTACTTTAAGAAAAGAAATCGTTTTTGATGGCTTTTTTTGTCAAAATAATACTAATTTTAATCCATAATGCTTGTAATTCCTCTTTTACCTTTATTTCATAAATTTAATAGCCAATATTTTGCAAATTCTTTAACAGTTAATAATCAACCTTTGGTAAAAGTTAGATGGAGTGATAATAGATTAAAAACTACTGCTGGTTTTTATAAAAGAAAACGAATTAATGGTTTTGTAGAGTCTGAAATTATCTTATCGAAACCTATTTTGAGTAAATTATCTACTAGTGAAATAAACAGTACTTTGTGTCATGAAATGATTCATGCATGGGTAGATAGGATATTAAAAAAAAATGAGATACATGGTCCAAATTTCTTAGAAAAGATGAATGAAATTAATGAGAAAGAAAAGAATTTTCAAATTTCTGTGAGGCACTCATTTCCTATTGAAAGGAGAGAATTAAAATATATAGGAACTTGCCAAAATTGTGGTGAGAAATTTTTTTACAGGAAAAGGATAAAG
>QCDN01000002.1 GCA_003280885.1 Prochlorococcus sp. AG-355-J04
TGAAATAATTTGGGAAGACCCATATCTAAAACCCTCATATCTATTTGCATTGGTAGCGGGTAAACTTAATTGTGTAAAAGATAATTTCATAACAAAATCGAATAAAAAAGTAAAAATAAATATTTATGTTGAGTATGGCGATGAAAAATATGTCCAACATGCAATAAATTCCTTACAGAAATCTATGAGATGGGACGAAGATAAATATAACCTTGAATATGATTTGTCATTGTTCAATATAGTTGCAATCAGGCACTTTAATATGGGAGCAATGGAAAATAAAAGTCTCAATATTTTCAACTCAAAACTAATACTCGCTAATTCTGAAACAACAACTGATGAGGAATTAGAGAGAATAGAGGGTGTGATCGCCCATGAATACTTCCATAATTGGACTGGTAATAGAGTGACTTGTAGGGATTGGTTTCAATTATCTCTTAAAGAGGGTTTAACAGTATTCAGAGATCAACAGTTCACAGCAGACCTTCATAATCATGAAATCAAGAGACTTGAGGATGCAAAATTTCTTAGAAGAAATCAATTTAGAGAGGATTCTGGTCCGACATCTCATCCTGTAATGCCAGAAAGATACCAAGAAATAGACAATTTCTACACGACAACGATATACGAAAAAGGATCAGAAATAATTAGAATGCTTAATAAGCTTGTAAAAGATGAAAATTTCTACAAAGGATTTAGTAATTACATCTCAACATATGATGGAAAGTCAGCAACAATAGACCAATTTGTCGATAAAATTTTAGAGCATAATAAGGAAATCGATCCTGAAGAATTTAAAGTTTGGTACAAGCAAAATGGCACACCAAAAATTAAATTCAAGAGAATCTGGGATCATACAGACGAAAAACTTACAATTCAAGCCTCTCAAAGTAATCCAATAAAGAAGAACCCATATAATGATTTACCTCTAATAATTCCTATAAATCTGGCTATATATTTCGGAGAAAATAAAACAATAGAAAAAACAGTTATTTTAAAAACAAAAAATCAAGAATTTATTTTTAGGAATGTTAGATCTCACCTCCAAATCCCTTTTGTAACCTATTTTCGCGAATTCTCTTCACCAGTTGAGTGGGAATCTGACACTACCTTGGATGAAAAATTTTTAATCTTAAAATATGAAAAAGATTTTTTTACACTATCTAATACCGTAAGAGAATTATTTAAAAAAATCATTTTATGCAGATTAGATAAAAAGCTAGATAACAAAGTTGAAAATAAATTAATAAGCACTTTAATATCATTTATAAAAAATAAAGATATAAATTTGTCACTTTTATCAGAATTACTAAGTATTCCTACATTTGCTGAAATTGAATCAGAGATGAAAAATATAGACCCTTTAAAGATATATAAAACTATTGACGAATTAAATCATTTATTTGGAACCAAATTAAAAGAAGAATTATATTTTAAGCTCCAAGAAATAGAGAAAAATCTAGATAAAGTTTGGCCAGAAGGTAAAAATGAAAGAAAACTAATCGAAACTATTTGGAAACTACTCTTGCACAGTAATGATGAGGCAATTAAAAGCAAAATAATTAATTATGTCGATAGTAATTCGATGACGCTAGCAAAAGCTGCATTGAATTCTTTCAGTAGGATTAATTGTCCTGAAAGAAAAATTATTTCAAATATATTCTTCAATAAATGGAAAAATAATAGTGTCGTTTTGGATAGTTGGTTCTCATTCAATGCATCTATAGAAATTGATGAAAAAACAAACAGCATTGAAAAATTGTTTGAAAATAGGTTTTTTGATTCAAAATCACCAAACACTTTAAGAGCTATATTAAATTCTTTCGTAACAAGAAATAGTACTTTTCATGCAATGGATGGTTCTGGTTATAAATATATTGCAAAAAAGATAATTGACTTTGACAAAGTAAATCCAATCGTAATTTCGCGTTTTGTGAAAGTATTTAGTAGATACAATTATTATTCAGAGCCTTACAAAAGTAATATGGTAGAAACAATAAAGCAGATTAAAATGAATAAACTATCAACAAATACTAAAGAAGTATTAGATGCAATAATAGAGTGATTAATTGATGTTATTTAAGTAAATATAATAATAACAATTATAAATATTAAAATTAAAATAAATAAAAGATACTTATTAATAAAAATATAATCAAATACATTTTTATTATTATCTTTATTCCACTTTTTATTGACGTATTCCTTAGTTATAAATTTATTAGGTCTGCCACAATATAAACATGTTGGGGAAGTTTTTAAAATTAAATTTTTACATTGGGGGCACTTTTTTTCTTCCATAATTTAATCTTACTGAATTAAATTGAAATCAGAAAGAATAAATAAAATAAGTAATTTAAATTTTATTTATTATATTTTGAATAATTAAATATCATTGCAAAAAAAAATTTGATTCTAACTATTTAAAAAAATTCAATATAATAAAAAATTAGTATTAGGTTTGAAATGTTTGCTATTGCACTTGGAATGTCCCCTATCGAAAAAATCACTGTTGCAATATCTGCTTCAATTTTTATAATCGCCTTTACATGGGTCTCGATTAAGGGAGATTTAAGAAAACTTGCTAATGAACTAATTGAAGATAATGAAAATAATCAGGATACTTAAAAAAATCTTTTAACCTACTTTGCATGCAAACTAGGATAATCAATAATATGCCTAATTTCTTTTAGAGAAGAACCATAGATTTTTTCACCATTTAAGTGAACACCAATCCATTTTTCCTTTTGATTAAAAAAATTACTTTTAGTAGTATCCCTCTCGAGATAATCTTTATTATCCCAATTTAAAGTTATATCCCAACCTTTATAATTTTCTATCATTGTGAAATAAAGAACATACTCAAATAATACTTAGAGAGACAGAGAACAAAAACAAAGGAAATAAGTATTTTTTTCGTTATTTTTATTTAATATTTATGTAGTACTGACTTTTATTTTACGAGCAGCTTCATCAGCATTTTTTCTAGCCAAATTAATGTCAGAATTTGATGAGAGAACAACACCCATTCTTCTGCCTTTTCTGGAAACTGGTTTGCCAAATATGAGCACTTTAGTATTTTCAAATTCTAATGCTTCATTAAGACCCTCATAAATAGGATTTAGATACTCTTGGTTAGAGAGTATAACTCTTGTTGCAGAGGGTTCTATTAGATCTATAAGCGGTATTGGTAAATTTAAAAAAGCCCTTAAATGTAATTCAAATTCATTAATATTTTGACTAACTAATGTAACAAGACCAGTGTCGTGGGGTCTTGGAGATAATTCTGAAAATATAACCTCACTTCCTTTTATAAAAAACTCTACTCCGTATAATCCAGCTCCATTAAGGTTATTTAATATTCTACTTGTCATTCTCTTAGCTTCAATAATTAAGGACTCCTTGATCTCTAAAGGTTGCCAACTACATTGATAGTCTCCATTAGATTGAAGATGTCCAATTGGTAAACAAAAAATATTTTCACCATTTTCTTTTCTTACAGTTAGAAGAGTAAACTCAAAATCAAAATTAATAAATTCCTCAATAATTACACCTTTAACCTTTCCTCTTGAATTTGCTTGTGCCCTTTTCCAAGCATTTTGTAAATCATTTTTTGTTTCAACCAAACTCTGCCCTTTTCCTGAAGAGCTCATTAAAGGCTTAAGTAAAAGTGGAAATCCAATTTCATATGCTTTTTTTTCTAAATCATCAAATTCAAAAATATAATCAAACTTTGCAGTTTTAATTTTTAAATCTCTAGAAGCTAAGTCTCTAATTTTATCTCTATTCATTGTAATTTCTACAGTTCTGGCGTTGGGAACAATATTGAATCCTTCATCCTCGAGTTCTTTTAAGGCTTCAATTGAAAGTGCCTCTATTTCTGGGACAACATAGTCAGGCTTAAATTCTTTTATAGTATTTTTTAAAATATTTTTATCTCCCATATCAATTACTCTTGAATGATCAGCAACTTGCATTGCAGGTGCTTTTTCATATCGATCAATAGCAATAACTTCTAATCCTAATCTTTTGGATTCTATTACTAATTCTTTTCCAAGCTCGCCACTACCAAGCAATAAAATTCTCTTTTTAGAAAAAATTGATTCTTTCATACATATAAAACTTATTCGTCATCACTAGAAGGTTGTGCAGATGTATCATCTGTAATTTTTTTATTTTTAGAATAACTAAATAAAAAATTTCTACCAAACCAATTTTGACTTCGCATGCTATTAGTTATTGATCTTGAAATTGCTCCTAAAAAAAAGATTCCAATCATTGCCCAGATAATTCTTTCTAAAGCAATTGCAGGTGAAAAACCTTGACCGGAATTAATAATTTCAGTAAGTGGGTCTAAAGGGTCCAAATTTAAACTGATTAATAATATTGATTATAAAGGGGTTAAATAAATGAAAAATTAAAACTTATAAAAGAAATAACCAAAACCACCATTTAAATTAAACACAATAAAGTCTATACAATGCTATCTTCAAAGGGTGATTTTTTTTAGACATGCAAGTTGACGTACAAAATACTAGTGTTCTTTCAGCAGACGGATCACCCATAAAACTAGGTGAATATTCAGGGGAAGTAATTTTAGTTGTTAATGTAGCTAGT
The DNA here is from genome assembly GCA_003280885.1 of Prochlorococcus sp. AG-355-J04. GTDB lineage: Bacteria > Cyanobacteriota > Cyanobacteriia > PCC-6307 > Cyanobiaceae > Prochlorococcus_A. The sequence goes on from QCDN01000002.1 coordinate 4,618, forward strand.
TATTGCGGAAATACTGCTCAGTATGAGGGTCTTCAAAAGCTACATGATTTATATTCAAGTAAAGGCCTAAGAATACTTGCATTCCCTTGTAATGATTTCGGAAAACAAGAACCCAACTCTCTTTCAGAAATAAAAGATTTTTGCACAACAAAATATGGAGTTAAGTTTGAAATCTATGAAAAAGTTCATGCCAAAGGCAACACCACAGAGCCATACACAACCCTTAACAAAGTTGAACCTGAAGGAGATGTTGAATGGAATTTCGAGAAGTTTCTGATAGGGAAAGATAGTAAGGTAATTGCGAGATTCAAGCCAAGTGTTAAACCGTTTGACGAAAACTTAATCGCAGCTATAGAAGTAGCTTTAGATTCATAACAACCCTCTTATAATTCAAATTAAAATATTAAAAATAAAGACCCTTTAATATTTAATTAAAAAAACCAAATTATTCTAAAAAATATAATTTTTTAGTATTTAAATCTTTTTAGCAAAGTAATCTTTAATTTAAAATCTTATTAATTATCAGAATCAACTTCTACGTCTATTATTTCATCTTTAACAGTTCTTTTTTTAGGTTTAATTGATTTTACCTCTAGGTTTATTTTATCTTCCTTAACTTCACTTTCTTCTGCTTTCTCTGACTTTACTTCTGCCCCCACTATTTCTTCTTTAACTTCACTTTCTTCTGCTTTCTCTGCCTTTACTTCTGCCTCTACTATTTCTTTAACCTCACTTTCTTCTGCTTTCTCTGCCTTTACTTCTGCCTCTACTATTTCTTCTTTAACCTCACTTTCTTCTGCTTCCTCTAATTTTACTTTTGAATTTGCTAAGCTTTGATCTTCATTTTTACTTAAAAGGAATTTTAATAGTTTTTTGAATAATAAGAAACCTTTTTCAATTCTTTTTGGACCTAGAATCGAAAGCGAAATTACTAAAATTATGAATATTTCAGGTGAATTTAAACCTAATAGTTTCATAAAATTTCATATTCTATTTATATTTTAGTACATGCTAAAAATTTAATCTAATTATTCTCAAAAGTTGGTAAATAGAGTTCCCTATTTGATGCAATTAAACCTTCTTCTTTAAAAAAAATCTCTAGATCTTTTAGATCATTTAAATCTACAAATTCACCACAATTATCTAATATATTATTATGGGTGAAATTCCATAAATTATCCAAATATTCGTCATCATCTGGAAATGCTACAAATTTTAAATATGTATTATTCAAAGCATATTCACTAGCAAAATCAGAATTTAATCCTTCCCTCTTAGCATCACAAAAAACTTTAGCAAATCTTTTGCCTACAGATGTTTGAGCACTCGATAAATCTAAATTACCTTGTATAGCTTTTACATTTATTGGTGCAATAAAAATTATTATTGGCAGGAAAATAGATAATAATATAAACAAGAAAAAATTTCCTTTTTAAATTTCAATTCAATATAAACTAGCAAAAAAAGCAATCAATTAGGCCTATTTAAGTAAAAGCACTTATTATAAATTAAGAAATAAATAGAAAACATAAAATCAGCTCCATATCTGAATTTATAATAAAAAAAGATTAAATAAATTTAAAATTATATGTCTTCAAATATAAAGCTAAAAGGAAGGGGAGTTAACAGGATAATTACGAGTAGGGTCATGCTATCACCATTAGCAGGAGTTACAGATAACATTTTTAGGCGACTTGTACGTAAATGGGCTCCTAACTCTTTACTTTTTACAGAAATGATAAATGCCACAAGTCTTAAAAAAGGATTTGGAACACAAAAAATCAATCAAATAGATTTAGAAGAAGGTCCAATTGGAGTACAAATATTTGATAATAGGCCATATGCTGTTTCTGAAGCCGCCAAACAAGCTGAGGACTCAGGAGCTTTCTTAATTGATATAAATATGGGATGTCCAGTAAAAAAAATTGCAAAGAAAGGTGGAGGCAGTGCCTTAATTAAAGACCGAAAACTTGCTATAGAACTAGTTAAAAATGTTGTAAAAGCTGTTAGGGTTCCAGTAACGGTAAAAACACGACTCGGATGGGATAGTAAAGAAGAAAATATAGAGGATTTCTTATTTAAACTTCAAGATGCGGGAGCAACTATGATCACACTGCATGGAAGAACTAGAAAACAGGGTTTTTCAGGTAAGTCAGATTGGGAAATGATAGGGAGACTTAAAAAGTTGCTGGAAATTCCAGTAATTGCTAATGGAGATATCAAAAATCCAAATGACGCTATTAATTGTTTAAAAAAAACTAATGCTGATGGTGTAATGATTGGACGAGGAATTTTAGGATCCCCATGGAGAATAGGAGAAATAGATTATGCCATTAGAGAAAATAAAAATTTTAAAGAACCAAACACAGAAGAAAAACTATATTTAATTATTGAGCATCTTGATGAATTAATAAAAGAAAAAGGAGATCACGGCTTGCTAATTGCTAGGAAACACATCTCATGGACATGCAAAGACTTTAAAGGAGCATCTAATTTGAGAAATAACTTAGTTAGAGCTGTTGATAAATATGAAGTTAAAAATTTAATAAATAAAATGATTAAAACTTTGAATAATGAAAAAAATACATTAGCTTAAAACAAATTTATTCTTTAAATGAAAATTATTAGTAAAGAAAAAAGTAAAAGAGTTTGTAATCATATGAACAATGATCACATTGATTCGGTTCACAAATATCTTATTCATTATGGAAAGATATCAAGATTTGAGAATGCTTACATGGAAGAAATTAATAACAGTTATATGAAAATCAATTACGATGGTCATTCAGCAATTATCAATTTTAAAAATGAAATATCTGAAGAAGAAATTCATTCAACTTTAGTATCAATGATTAAAGAGATTAAATAATAAAATAATTTATATAAAAAAATCTAATTTTTATTTTCATAGTAATCAGTTATGTTTTTACATTCTTCAAATGAAAGCATGCTCAATCTAGATGTGGCTTTTATTTTTAGAATTGCACAAACAGCTAATAAGTCGGAGCTATCAACATTAAGTGCTTCAGAAAGCTCAAGGACCCTAAGACCTTTCATTAGTTTGAAAAAAATCTTTTTCTAAATTATCAAGAACTTTGAAATCAATGGGCTGCATTTTTTCCTAAACCTGCAACAAATGGAAATGTTTGTTCATCACCAAATATATCTTCTTCCGAAGAATTAGAAATATTAGTTGTTTGATTATCATTATTAGGCTTAATTTCTTCAATTTCATTAGAAATATTATCTTTAATATTATTTCCAATTTCTTTTGCTAATAAATTATTCGTATTAGAAAATATTGAAAAAACTAATACACATAAAAACAAAATAATTCTTTTCATAAAAAAAATTTATCTAATACTATTGTCATATGCCAATAAAGTTATTTAGAAAAACTAGCTAATTTCAAAACAAATCTAAATAAAAAATTATTCATCTTCCCAATTTATTTCTATTTTTAAATCTAATAAGAAAATAAAGGCCAAATAGCAAAAGAATTGCCAAGGAGTACTCATTAAGAAAAACATAAACTACATAGACTAGAAATGGGAATAAGGACGCCCTCTTGAAATTTAATTTCTGTTCTTTTGTCATATTTTTCCAATTTAAATATTCTTCCCATTGAAAAATCTTCTTCATTTTTCTCCTTCTATTTTTACGATTAAACATAAATTTATAAATATAGTTTTGATGATTCTTATATTAATAAACAAAATTAATCTACAATATCAAAATAAGTTTTTTTCATTGAATAAAAATATTTTTTAAAAAAAAGATGCACTCAAAACCAGTTTGGAAAATAGAAAAAATTGTTTTACCTCAACATGCAGATCATGCAGGCGTAATGTGGCACGGTACATATTTTAATTGGCTTGAAGAAAGCCGAATAAATGCACTTTTAGAAGTAGGCATAAGTTATTTTGAACTTACTAAAAAAGGCTTTGATTTACCTTTAATCAATACTTCAATAAAATATAAATCCCCTTTATTACTTGGTGAAAAAATAATAATAGAAAGCGAATTCAATATTGAAAAAAGTCCTCGGATTAATGTAATTTCAAAATTTATTAATAAGAGAAAAGAAATCCTAACGATTGCTGAAGTCAATTTAGTCTTAATAAATAAAGTAAATTTTTCTATAATAAGAAAAAGGCCAGATTTCCTATCGGAAGCATTTATTAAATTAAACGGTTGAAATTATTATCCCTTTATTGAAAGATTAATTAAATTATTAATTATGAATATATTTCAAGTTATTGACTCTTACCAATATGAAATGGAATCAAGATATCAAGAAAAATCAATGCTTACAAATCTTTTTACTGAGCATAAATTCATAGGATGGTTAGGTTTGTTTATAGTATTTTTCTCTATATTTGCAATTTTTATTTTTCAATTTCTTGAGTGGGAAAGTAATGACAATAATAAGAGTTAAGAAGATTTAATGCTTATAATTCAACTGAATGATTTAAAAAATGGCTATCTATCTAAAAATAACTAACTCTACAGAGGTTGTAAAAAAAAAGACCTCAAAATGGCTTACAGATATTACACCTGAACGGATTGATAGGAAATTGGTCGAGGATGAAGTAATAAAAGGAATAATCGAACAATTAACATTAGAAGGCATAAAAGGAGAAATATCGGCAATTAATGGGTTTGAAGTAAAAGAATCTTCAGTAATAACAAATAATAATTTTGTCATTAGAAAAACAAAAACTTTTTAGATCAACATAAAAATCTTTAATGAAAATTTTTTTTATTTTAATTATTTTTATCATTTTTTTAATTTTTATAATTGTAAGAGATTATCAAATTAAAAAGAAAAAGTTTAAATTAAATAATGCTTTAAATTCCAATTTCTTTATTCAATCAATTAATAATTTAATAGAAGAAAACAAATACAATTTATTAGAGGAGAGGATCAGATTAAGGGAAATAGATGCTTACGGTAATGAGGATTATAAAAAATGGATTGGGAATCCACCTCTTGATGAAAAAGCCATTGAGAAAAATATATTTAATGGATCCAAGCGATTTAAAGAGGGTATACCATACTTTTGGGAAAAAGTAATTTTAAAAAAATTTGGCAGTTTGGAATTATTTTTCGAAAAGTGGAGATCGTATTGTAATGAAAATCCTACTATTGATGATGAGATAATTGGATCTATTAGAAAGCTCGAGACTGAAGATTGGTTTGTGTTCATAGCAAGTCAAATAGAGAAATCATGCTTAAACCTAATAGAAAAAAACTACTCAAGTAAAAACAAGGAAAACTACAAAAAAGGTATTAGATTTGAAAATCATTGTATGGAAATTCTCAAACAAAATGGCTGGGAAGTAAAAGAAACTCCTAATACAGGAGATCAAGGGGTTGACTTAATTGCGTCAATAAATAATTTGAGAATATGTATCCAATGCAAAGATCATGAAAAAGCTATTGGAAATAAAGCAGTGCAGGAAATTTCAGCTGGTAAATTATTTTGGAAAGGTACTCATGCAATAATAATCTCAAAATCTGGCTTTACAAAGTCTGCTCATCAATTAGCAAAATCAAATAAAGTAAAACTAATCAATGAATATCAATTAAAAGATTTAGAGAAGTTTATTGTTTAAATAGTTTATATCAATTGTGTTAAGCCTTCTTTATAAAGCAAAAGTGTTGTGAAAATTCCTGAAGCCCACATTAAACCTCTAGCTGTTGGGATATTAAATACATAGGCACCAATATATAAAAAACGGAAAAGAGGATGAATCAATGCTGCAATTATTGCAATATTAGAGTCAGTTAAAGTAATCAAACAAAGGAGACAAGCTGGAGCGTGTAGGGAAATACTTTCCCAACAATTTTGATGACACCAAACTGCTCTTTTACCAAAAGAAGGTAATTCGTCGAATAAAGCCCTGGGAGCAGACATATTTTCAACAGAATATCCCGCTTTAACTCTCCCTATAGTTAGTGGAATAATTGATAATAAAACAACACCAACTGATAGACAAAGGCTCCAGGCAAAAGCTACTTGCATATGATTTAAATAATATTATTAGCTTAATAATTGCTTCTCGTTATCGTGAAAAATCACTACCATAGATAAAACTTTGCAAAAAATGCTGTAATTTATTAAAAAAAATAATTTATGGATATTTCAAACATAGTTTTAATTTTTGGCATAAGTTTACTAATATATTTTGCTTTTCTGTTTTTAGGATTTTTTCTTAAGAATAAAAATCTAAAGGCACAGAATCTAAAAAAAGAAGAATAGATTATTAACGCCACGAATTTATTATTTTCTCAAAATTTTATATCTTTTTGGAAATATTTCATGGAAATAAAATTTGAACCTAATAATAATAAGGAATAATTGAAATCAAATAATACAGTTGCTGGTATATGAAAAAATTTTATAAATTTATTAAAAGTTTTCTTTTTATATCACTATGGCTTATTTTATCCTCATTTTTAACACAATATTGGAATACCTTTCATTGGGAATATGTTTACTTAAACTTCAGAATTATATTTGATAAAGAATTCTGGTTTGTTATAGAAAAAATTCTTTTAGGATTTGATATAGGTTACTGGTTAGAAGAAGCACTAAAATTCTTAAGTTATGAAATACCTAAAGAATCATTTAAATATTTACCAATTTATTTCGTATTAAAGTCTATTTGGATAAAGAATTAATTTCTATTTTTAATAGATTTTAATAAATTCCTTGAAATTCTTGAATAAAGTCGGTGAATTTATTTTTCTTAAAACAAATAAAGTTCCTTTATCACCTCTACAGATTCTAAGCTTATTGCTTAAATAAGTTATCTCTAACCACCCTAATTGTTCATTATTTATTTCTTTCATAGCCTTTATATTTTTTTTTCCAAATTTAGGACCAATAACACCAGCATGTGTAAATTTGACCCCAATTTTTTTTTCATTTATGTAATTAAGTCTTATTAAAATCCCAGTACCAATAATTGATTTTATTCCTCTAGGTTTAAGTAAATTAAGACCATTTAAATTTAAGGGATCAAGAATTTGAAGGTTATCAATAAAAGGCGAATATTTTAAAAAAGGACTATTAGAACTACTCCACCTAAGCTCCCAAACACCCTGCAAATCATTTCTATCTTTGCTAAAGGAAAAATTATGATCAATTTCAAGTTGTTCGGCAATATTACGTATACTCTCTGAATTTGGAGATTTAAGAAGTAAATTTAATAAATCATTTTCGGTTTCCATTTAATAAACGCTGGAGTATATAGCTAAGGATAAATACTTACCTCCATGTGCTATATTCTACCCAGAATATGTTGATTTGATGACAAAGAGCTATTGGCTTAAGAAAATTTCAATTCCAAATGCTGATTTATTTTTGGAATATATAAGGACAGTATTGCCTTGGATTAAATCTGTGGGAGGAGTAATAGTAAAAAGAGATTTAATACAAGAATCAACCTCAAATGAATGGGATGGAGGACAGCTTGGATTAGTAATTGAATTCGAATCAAAATTTGCTGCTAAAAAAGCATTTTATTCTGAAGTATTTCAAAAATATCTGCAGTCCAGAGATTTAATGGAACTAGTTACTATAAGTACTCTTTAAAAAACCAACAAATATCGACCTCACATAAACAACTTATAAGTATTTATTACTATTAAATTATTTATGTAATATTTATAACTTCACTAGCAATAGCATATTTTGCAAAATTTAATTGTAAAAGTAATCCGTTAATCAAATGAACTATTCAACAGAAAAAGATGATTATTTGATGACAACTCCATATACAAAGAAAATTCAGCAAAAATTTGAAAAGGTTAAATCTTTTTTAGAGCAAAATGGATTTAATCCTTCATCAGAGAGCTTAATGCAAGATATAGTTAGCTCAGAAGAATATATTGCTAAAAATGGCTTATAAAATATCAGAATATATTCAGAGTCCTTAAATAATAAAAACCGCCTATTAGAAAAGGTAATAATATTCCAATAAATAAAAATATAGATTTCTTTGATTCGCCTTCTGATATGGGGTTAATTTCTGGTTCAATTGCAAAACCATTTTGTCTACCACCGCTTTCGGTTGTATAACCTTTTTTATTCATATGAAAAATAATCTATGCAGATTATCTCATGTAAAAACTTATTTTAAAAAACTGTTTACATTTAGAATTAAACTAATTTTAAGATCTAATAATTGATTTCAATCTGAGATTTCAATTTGGCTGCTTTTTTTAAAAGACCTACAACTTCCTTACGGCCAGTAGCAAACTCAGCCTTGTTAAGTAACTCGCTATATTTTTTTGTGATTTCTCTATGGTTCATTTTGGGTATCATCATATATAAATTATAAAGTTACTAAAAAAATTTTTTGTATAAAAGATATCAAAAAAGAGTTTAAGTACCTTTACCTATTTAAACCAACCTTTTTTCTTTGGTTTAATCTCTTCTTTAATAACTTCTTTTTTTCTCCCAAATAATCCCTTTTTTGGGACTGTTAAATTCTCTTCAACAGGTTTAGATTTTCTGTTAAATAAGCCTTTTTTAGGTTCTTTTTTAATTGATTCTTTTTTGTCGGAAATCTTTGTTTTTTTAGGATTTGATTTTGAATTTTTGGGTTTGCTATCTGTAAATAAAGTTTGATATACAAAAAAACCAAAAACAGCAAAGAAGCCTAATGCCTGTACTAGAGCAGTTCCAAGATTATCAAACATTTAGGCCTCAACTTTGTATAGTGATTCTTTTTCTTTCGCTTCTATACATTTTTTATCATCAGACAAGCATTCGATTTCTGCCTTTTTCTCAATATGAGAACTGCAGCCACCTGCATTTGCATTAGATATCGAAAACAAAGTTAGTACCCCTAAAATTAAGGAGCATGAGGTGTTAATCGGTTTCATGAGTTTTATTTTTATTATGGAAAAATAATTTCGAAATTGCGAAGATAATCTTCTCTTCTGCTAAAAGTATCCCCTTTTTATATATCTATTTGTAGTAATTAACTAAATCGATAATTAATATTGCTAATAATGAAAAACCTAAAATGAAAGGTAAATAAGGATATTTATTTAAAATTTTGTTTAGTTGATTTTTCGATGTTTGTTTTTCCTTTTTCTTTTCTCTAGGTGGTAAGCCTAACTCTTCCCTTCTCTTAGCTTCTCCCATAATTTTTAAACTATTTATGATTATTCTATATACCTAGTAGTAGTAGTGTATTGTTCTAGATTTAAATTATTAACGGTTAAATTAATTTAAATTTTGGATATATTAAAAATATATAAAAAAAATTTACATGATAGAAGTAGTTTGGTCAGTAAATATAATGATTGCAATTCTTATTATTGGTGTTGCCTGGGTTCTTTATTACATATTTACTTATGATCAAAAATTTACTTCCTAGATAAATGTCAGATAAAGATCTAAGTAATTTTCTAAAAAAAATAGAGCAACTTAATCAAATTGCTGAGCTAATAAAAAATAATCCTAGTAAAAAGTTATCCCTTTCAAAATGCAAGAATCATGATGAAGTAATTAAATTAACCACTGAATGGGGTTTTGATATTGGTAAAAGGTGGGGAGAATATTAATTGATTTTATTACCAGCATTATTAAAATTGCCATCAAACTCAAATTAAATTCCTAAGATTAATTAGTATTTCTTGTATTGGAGTTATGAAAGAAATTGGAGAGATAAAGTCAAATATATATAAAATAGCTGCTGTTACAGATAGGGGGCAAAGATTAAATAAATTGATTTCTCCTATGTATGAGGAAAAAGCTAATGAAATGGATGAATTGATTGATGCTCTTAAAGACTTTAGTTTTGAAATATCAGAAAAATTATTGTCTGGAGAGTGGGAATTGATTTTTTCTAATGTTGAATTATTTCGAAGTTCCCCTTTCTTCCTTGCTATTGAAAAGGCATTAAATGATGAATTTAAAAGTAATCTTTTTTTTAAATTACATCAATTGCAAGTAGGATCCTTTGGCATTTCAACTATTGGAAGAATTGCTCAAAAGATTGATTTTGACAAAAAAGAATTTATATCTACTTTTGACACCACAATATTTGGGCTCACAACAATTCCTATCTTAGGTTGGTTCAAACTATTGACTACTTTTGGTGGAAGGGTAATAACCCTAGCAAGTGATTTAGTTTTAAGAAATAATTTACTTGATATGAACTTACAAAAGACAAAAGTTTCCAAAGTTGATGGACTTAATAAGATTCCATTATTTAGTGAATTACTTATGGATAGATGGTATCCAGTTAAAGAGGTATGGAATAAGTTACCTTGGAATAAAGAATCGCCAAATTGCCAGGTTTCAATTTTATATTTAGACGATGAAATGAGAATTATGCAGGATATGTATGGGTCTATTTTTATTTATATAAGGCCTTCAATTTCCTTGTTGAATTAAAATTCAATCTCTAATGATTAATTAAAATACTGAATAATATTTTTGTAATTTATAGAATAAATCCATTAAAATTTATTTTAAAGATAAATTAATAAAAAATTCTCACATCTTAAATACAAATAGGTTACGTTCATAATGAACATTTTTTTATTATGCTTAGAAATCAAGAAAAAAATTCAGTCGTTAGAGGAATATTCCTAATAGGAGGTTGGGGCTTAGGTCTAGACAGATTCTACGAAGGAGATAAAAAAGGTGGCTTTTTATCAATCATTGGTTGGAGTATCACATTTTTTAGCTTTATCTTTCTTAAATGTTCAGGTTATGAATATGTTGAGGGTGTAAAAGATTATTCAGATTATTCCCCTAATCCTTTAATAGTATTACCTTTACTGGCAGGAGCATATGGTGGCTTTCTAATAATCAAGAAGGCATTTAGATTAGCAAAGCAATTTGAGAATGCTGAATAATAATAACAGCAGGCATGTTCAAGATAATAATCCAGATCCTTTCAAATAAAATTTAAATAAAAGAATTACTAAAAGGTTTACTATTGCTAGGGCTACTAAACCATTTCTGTTTTTTACATCTAATTTCTTGACTAAATTAGAAAGATAAACGACTGGATTTTCTGGCTCTTTATTATCCAAACTTTATTTAAATATTAATTTGAAAAGAAAATATCACAGTTTCATTTGAAGAATCAAAATTGTAAAGATGATTATCCAAAAAGAAATAAATAATTTCTAACCCATAATTCCTGCATTTCTTAAAAACGCTTTACCCATATTGCCAATTACAAAAAATAGAGACAAATTAATTAAAAGGATTATTAATAATGCCAACATTTTATAGTTTGGATTAGTTGAAATTCCATCAAATCCATTATTAAGAAATCTTTTAAAAAGTGATTTGTCAATTTTTGGTTTTTTTTGCTCAGAATCAAGTTTTACTTTTTCTTCTGAAGAATCTTGATTACTTGCCTTCTCAAGAAATTCTGTAAATGCCTTAACATTTTCTTCTTTTTTATTTCCCTCATTAAGATCTTTATTGTCTTCATTCAAATTGGGGGCCGATTCGATTGAATTATTTTCCTCAGGATTAAGTTTTGAATCTTCCAAATTAGTATTAAATGCTAGGAGTATATTACACCATAAAAAAAACCCACTCGATCAATTGAAGAGAGGGTTAGCTAAGGTTAAAGTTCTTATATATATAATAATTTATTTTGATTAAGTTTGCGGTTGTAGCATAATGAAGTTTTAATTTAGATTAAATTCAAGGTGTTTTTTTAGTAAATATGTTAGATGCGAATACTAAAAAAGCATGTAAAGATGATCCCTCAATAAGAGAAATTAAAATTAGAAATATAGAACATGCTATTGAACAAGCAGAATTGATGATAAAAGAATCAAAAATGAGCCAAGAAGAATTAATCTTCTTAAAAAGAAAAATATCGGACTCAAGACAGGATTTAGAAATACTTTATTTAATGAAAATTCAATGAATATAAATTTTTTTATCTTTTAAAAGAATTGAATTTTTGCAAAGAAAATTAATTTGTATATTTGAAGACTTATAAAGCTTTAAGGGAATGTAATTATTTATATAAATGTTCTAATTATGTCTAAAAATAATTTATATATACCTCTAAAGGTTGTTCCATACATCTTCATTTCAATTACTGCTATTACAATTACAGCAGCTACATATGTAATTATCTAACTCTATGTATTACTTAAAATTTTTAATATTAAATAAATTAAAATATTCGTAAAAATAATTATATGAATAAACTCAAAATAGCAATTTTTACAATATCAACAATTATATTGTCCCTTATTGGAATTAAAAAATTAATTTATATAAATCAATTGAAAGATTTAAAAAATAAAGAAGAATCGATCTTAAATGAATCTAATCGTGTTTTAAATGAATGCTTCGATCTAGAAAATAAAGATAAAAGAACTCATAATGAATCAATTGAATTAATTGAGTATTGCTTAGAAGAATATGGATATTAAAACTGATTTGAAGACTTTAGTGATGAATTCTTTTATACTCCACTAACATTCAAATTAATAAAATAATTTTTAACCAATTATCTTAGTTTGTTCCATTATTTTTTTATTAATAATAGTTTCCTAATTTAATGTTTTTGAAATGACTAAAATCAAATGTTCTTATTTAGGAGATTTAAACTGCGAAGCTATTCATCTACAATCGGGGAGTCTTATTAAAACAGACGCGCCTTTAGATCACTGTGGCAAAGGTGAAAGTTTTTCTCCAACTGACTTATTAGCGACATCTTTAGGTACGTGCCTGCTAACAATTATGGCAATTAAAGCTAAATCGAAAGGATTTGACTTGGAAGGTATATATTTAAATATTGAAAAAATAATGACCCAAAATAGCGATAGAAAGATAAAACAACTAATAATCGATATTTTTATACCAGAGCGTACATCGAATGAAACTATTGATTTTTTGAAAAATGCTTCCAAAGAATGTCCAGTTACAAGAAATTTATCTAAAGAAATAGATATTAAAATTAGTTGGCATCATGAATAAATCTCAAACATAGTAATTACATAAAAAATAATGAAATACTTTATTGGAATAGTCATTCTTCTATTTGGAATATATATAATGACAGACTTGGCATTAAAGACAAGGTATACAAGGAAAAGACTTTCAAAAGGAAAAAAATAAATCCTATAAATTTTAATATTGCAGATTAAGAAATAGATTTATTTTTGTACTGAGAATTAAGGCATATTTTAGTTTTATTTTTTTACTATTTTTTGGTCAATCAAACTAATCAAAGGGATCATGAAATTTACATTTATTCCAACAGTGCACCATATATAAATAATAAGAAAAAATATTTTTATAAATAAATTAGGGGGTAAGGTGAAAAATATTTTGAAAAAACCTCCAATGAATAATACCAATATTCCAATTTGCAAAAGACCTTTGATTATCCATTTAACTCCATTTTTTTTAATATTTATATAAAACCAGAAAAAAACAAAACTAGATAACAATAAATATATAAAATTTATGATCATCTTTTCAGAGAAAATCTAATAAATTTGCCATTAAGGCATTATGACAATTATCACTTTTTTTTCTGCTAATTTTTTTTAAAAATGGAAAAGTTATACAAAAAACAATAAAAATAAATTGTTTTTTTCTTTATCTTAAAACATTTTAGATTTTAGTAAATCAACTCTTTTTTGATTCACTCCTAAATCACTTTCTCCAACTCTTGATTCTGATCTTATTGATAAGATGTTTGATTCAGGTAGAAAGGATACTTCTAAGTCGTCTACATACTTCATCCATTTACTGGTTGCCTCAGCATGAAGATAATCGCCATCAATTTCTACAATCTCAGTTCTTGGAGTGTTTTCGATAAATGTTTTAATCTCTTCAAAAGGTTTCTCAATATTATTAACCTCCCATTCTTCTCGAACACAATGAGCAATCTCTACACAAGGTTTTAGTTCTATATGTGAGGCAAATGATGAAGAAGGGAATAAAAAGCTTGAACAAATTAAAATTGTTAAAAAAAGTATTTGCATTAACAGAAGAATTTAACGACTCATAATCTAACGAATTAAATTACTAATTTGTAATGACGACCTAATTATTTTGGAAGAAAGCATATTTATTTTTATATTCAGAATTTAATATTTATTTCTAATAATCCCCAAAAAAAAGACCCCTCTAAGAGAGATCTTTTAAAATTGATTTATATCGAGTGTTTCCTTGTTTCCACTGAAATAAATCAATTTCTCCTACACACATATTTAATATCACACTTAAATTCAAAATATGTAATGCTTAATGGACCTCTATTTTAACTGTCACATCTCAAAAAAAATACAAAAAGTACTCAAACTTTGCGGCCGAGTACTTTTAAAGTTATCAGAAAAAAGTGTGTGAGGAGTTTCTGATGTATTTAATTTACTCCGTAGGTAATTTAAAAGGCTACAGTATAAAATACTAATTATTTAAATCTTTCAGAAAAATTGGACGTTGATGAAAAAAATAATCAAAAACATAAAAAATTCATGAAAATCATTTACAAAAAAATCATTTTTATTATTTCGGCAATTGCTCTTTTTTCAGTAATAGTGGGTGTTGTCAAATATTCGCTTACTTATATTGAAAATAATCCCGAAAAATACTTACCTACACAAAAGTAGGACAAAAATTAAGTATAAATTCACTTCAAAAAATCTAAAAAGTGTCTTAGATATGATCCACATTGACAGCTTGAGTCATGAAAATCAAAAACACTTCAGTTCTTAATCAGAATAATATTCTTTTAAATCAATTTAAAAATAAGCATAAATATCAAATACTTGAAAATTATTGGAAAAAAAGAAAGAAAGAATGTGAAAAAAATCTTTCAAAATTTTGCTAACCGATAATTATGAATTTTATTTTTTCTTTTTTATTAGCATCTGTAATGTGGGTACAAGTTCCACAATGGGAAGCTGACTGGTCAAAATGTGCTGTAGATGTTCCCGATTCGTCATGTCACTGGTACGTAGCTGCTCCCGATAATACTTTTGGGGAGGGATTTAATTGGGAAAACGCTCCTTGGTTTGATGCTAATGGATTACAGGATGTAGCTAAGATTGAGAAAGAATCTGTAGTAGAAAAACTTCAGAATAACTAAAGTTTCTATTTCATCAATTAACTTTTAAAAGTATTTAAATCTAGTTGCTTAGTGGTTAACTTTTGATTAATTAAATAATTTTTATGCGTTTCAAAGTAAGTCTCAAAAAAAATGGAAAGGAATTTGATGAAGTTGTTATAGCTAATAATAAAAAAGAAGCTATAGAAGTAGCTTTAAAAAACAATCCAGAAGCTCAAGCATTAAATTCTGATTGGACATTTAAGATTTAATTATTTGCGAAGCTTAGGAATTAAAAGGGACGCAACACAAATAACGCTAATTGCAGGTCCAGGCGAAAGATTAAAGACTATAGACAGAATAAATCCAAGAAGTGAGATACATAATCCAAAAAATGAAGACCTCATCATTGCAATTCTTAAACTATGAGCCTTATTTAGCCCTAACAAAGTTGGCGTAGAAAGAAGAGCAATTACAAGAATTACTCCCACTGCTGACATTGAACTAACAATTACTAATGCCGTTGTAAAACTCAATGCAAGATTTAATAAAGAAACGTTTATACCGCTTGCGGATGCACCTTCTGGATCCAATCCCACATAAACAACCTTTTCATATCCAAAAGTCATTAAAAGTATAAATACTAAAAAAGCAATTATTGTTCTCAGTAAATCTCCAAAATTTGCTGTCAATAAATCGCCAAATAATACTGCCTCCAAATCAATCCTTATTCCGAGTAAAGGGATTATAAGGACCCCAAATCCAAGCATTCCAGCGAGAATAGTATTCATAACTGCTTCATAATTTTCACTTTTTCTATTAGTTAAACTTTCCGCAATTACTGAGCCCAGAAGACCACTTATAACACCACCAATTGAGGGGTGGATTCCAAGCGCTAATGCGAGAGCAAGTCCAGGCAACACACAATGAGAGATTAAATTAACTTGTAATAATCTCTTATGAGTGATTAATACAGTTCCCATAGCTGGGCATAAAATCCCAGAGAATATAGTTATTATTAATGGAACCAGCCACCAGTTGTTATTAATAAAAGACATTATTCGAATGATTCGGTATGATCAAAAATACGGGACAAAAAAGATTTCGGAAACAATGGTAACTAAGTCTGACATTACCAAAAGACAAGAACAACTTCTTGAAGAACTTAATAAATGTGAGGATGAATTGACTGGTCAAGAGTTGCATAGACAATTGATAGAAAGCGGAAAGGCTATGGGACTGACGACTGTTTACAGGAATCTTCAAGTTCTGATAAAGCATGGCTTAATACGTTCTAGACATCTCCCAACTGGAGAGGTTCTGTACACTCCCGTAGATAGAGATATTCATCATTTGACCTGTGTTCAATGTGGTGAGACATCAAAAATGGAAGGATGCCCGGTAAAAGATATTCATACACCCAAAACAAATCCAAAGAAATTCCAATTGTTGTTTCATACCCTCGAATATTTCGGGCTTTGCCAAAACTGTTATCAAGCTCAGAATTAAAAAGGAACATTCTCTAATCACAGAAATTATTTTCGTTTATAGAGCTAATGTTTATTGCCTCTAATTTATCTTGTATTTGGTCAGGACTACCAACTGCCAAAACACTTTTATCAAGAACGATTACTTGATCATAGTTATTTAAAGAATCGCCCCAATCATGGCTACTTACGAGCAAAGAAAGTCCGGCATCGGCAAGTTGACGAACAATTTTAAGAAAATCCTCCTTTGCCGGTGGGTCCAAAGCTGCACAAGGTTCATCTAAAAGAAATATTTTTGCCGGGGACATAAGAGTTTTTGCTAATAGAGCTCTTTGCTGCTGGCCTCCTGAAAGAGAATCGAGTCTTCTATTCGCCAAACTTGCAATTCCTACTCTCTGCATTGTCGCCTCTAATTCACAACATTTATTAATCCAAGAATTAGGATATGCTAGAAGAGTCTTAATTTGAAAGGGGTTATTACTTCTTGATTTTGAATACTTTATTTGACCAAGAGATACCAATTTTTCAACTGTGATGGGGAACTTCCAATTCATAGAACTTCTTTGAGGCATAAGTGCTACAAGAGCTCTAGATCTATATAAATTTTCACCATCAATTTTTATTTCGCCTTTATCTGGAGTATTTTGTCCTTGCAAAATTCTCAAAAGAGTTGATTTACCTGCGCCATTTGGGCCAACTAACGCTGTTAGAGTTCCAGGTTTAATCTCAACAGATACCTTATTCAAAACTGGCTTACTTTTTTTTGCGTATGCAAAGGTTAAATTTTCAGCGACTAAAGTAGCCATTAATTAATCTTTTAAAAAAGTCACTTTACAAGCTTACCAATAATACAAGTTGCGTATTATTTTCATAACATTTGATACCTTCACTTGTCAGAGATAATGAAAATGATTATCATTTTTAAGTATTTAATTATTTTTCATGTCAATTTTTAAAAGACTTTTAACAAATAAAAAAGGTTCGAGTAAATCAATTATTAAAAATTCTGTAATAGCAGGAACAATTATATTTTCTGGTTTTGGGCAGGATGTTATGGCTAAAGGAAAGTTATATGTAGCAGTAGAACCACTAGTTTGTGATTTAGTTAAATCAATTGCATTACCATCTGACGAAGTTACATGCTTAGTAGATAGAAAACAAGATGTTCATGACTTAAAGATCAATCCAAGGCAAGCTCAATTACTAAATAGCGCAGATAAAGTATTTACTCTTGGTAAAGAAATGACTCCAAGTATGAGAAATTGGGAAAACAAAAAGAATACTGTTGTTGTAGGTGTTAGTGCAATAGACGTAGATGATCATTCTGATCATGGAGGTCATGATGATCACTCAGACCATGGTGGACATGACGATCATTCTGAACATTCAGCTAAAGTAGATGATCGTTCTGATCATGGAGGTCATGATGATCATTCAGACCATGGAGGACATGATGATCATGCTGAAGGTGCTTTCGAATGGGCAGGCAAATTTCAACTTTCTAAGGGTTCTTACAAATGGTCATTTGAAAAAGTCGATGGCGAATATGCAGATCCTGCAATGAAGATGGTGATTCTCAAATCTAATGACATAGAAGGGTCTGAAGATTTAGCTAAAGAATTATTAGGATCTAAAGACTCAATAAGCAGAAAAAATGATGGTACTTTGATAGCAAGTAATAAAGCTTTTGTTCTTAACTTTGATCAAAGAAAAGAAAGTAATGTTTTTAACGTGGATATCAAAGAAGATGGTGAATATATATTTTTTACTGAACACATGCCTTTTGAGTTTGAAGCAACTCAACACTTTTTTAAAGACGTTTCAAATAGTGATGTAGAACCAATAGCACAAGTTCCAGACGAAGGTGAGGGGCATCATCATCATGACCATGGAGGTCTAGATCCACATGTATGGCATGATCCGCATAACATCATAAAAATGGGAGATCTTATAAGCAAAAGTTTAAAGAAAGATATTTCAGTTTTTAATAGAGGTGACAGAAAAATAATTAATGAAAGATTCGAAAAAGCTGATTCTCTCTTAGAAGGCTTAGATAGTTGGATCGTCGAACAAGTAAGTTCTATTCCTGAGGAGAACAGACTAATTGTCTCTAAACACAAAGCAATGGAATACTACGGGGATGCATTTGGTTTTGAAACCATTAGTTTACTTGACTTTCTTGGAGACTCCTCAAGCTTAAGGCCAGACAACATAAGTTCTACTTTAAAAATGTTAGATGAAGAGAAAGTTCAGGCAATATTTCCTGAACAAATTCCAGCATCTAAGTTATTAAGGAACTTAAGTAGACAAAGTTCAGTTCCTTTAGCTTCTAATCAAAT
The DNA here is from genome assembly GCA_003280885.1 of Prochlorococcus sp. AG-355-J04. Classification (GTDB taxonomy): domain Bacteria; phylum Cyanobacteriota; class Cyanobacteriia; order PCC-6307; family Cyanobiaceae; genus Prochlorococcus_A. Next base: position 23,513 of record QCDN01000002.1, read on the forward strand.
ATTCGTTGATGGATTGATGATGGATGGTAATACGGTTTCAGTTGCTGTTCACAATACTTGTACAATTGTTGACTCATTAGGTGGAAGCTGTGATAAAGAATCTGGTTCCAATCTTGAGTCTGAATGGTACAAACTTTCAGATTAAATTTTTCTAATAAAAACGGTTTTCATTTCTTATTATTACTATTATTAAACTATTGTTTATTTAGTAAAAATCAGTAAATGAGCATCAAAGATAAAGTTCCCGTAACCATCCTCACTGGATTCTTAGGTTCAGGGAAAACTACTTTGCTTAATAGAATTTTAAGTGAAGAGCACGGGAAAAGAATAGCCGTAATTGAGAATGAATACGGTGAAGTAGGAATAGATCAAGGTCTCGTAATTAATGCCGATGAAGAAGTATTTGAGATGTCAAACGGGTGCATTTGTTGTACTGTTCGCGGTGATTTAATAAGAGTCCTTGGCAACCTTATGAAAAGGAGAGATAAGTTTGACTATGTTTTAGTAGAAACAACAGGATTAGCAGATCCAGGCCCAGTTGCTCAGACTTTTTTCATGGATGAAGAGATTAGTTCTGAATTTACTCTTGATGGAATTGTGACTTTAGTTGATGCTGCACATATTGATCAACAGCTAGGCAGGAGTGACGAAAGTTCAGAACAAGTGGCATTTGCAGATGTTCTTGTCCTTAATAAAACTGATTTAGTCTCTGATGATGCATTAGATACCCTTGAATCAAGATTGAGAGATATGAATCGAATGACTCGCATTATTAGAGCCGAGAATGCCAAAGTACCAATTGAAACAGTCTTAAATCTAAGTGCATTTGATCTCGATCAGATCCTTAAACGCAGACCAACATTTCTTGAGCCAGAATATCCTTTTGAATGGACGGGTGTTTACGATCTAGATGCAGGTAAATATGAATTAATGCTAGAAGAAGGACCCGATCCAGAAATGTCCCTAGTAGCTCTCGTTAACCAGGGTGAGAGTGAGGAAGAACTTAAAGATGGTGCTGAATCCTCCGTAAGACTTTATGCAGAAAATGCTAATACTTTGGAGCCTGGAAATACTGTCCCATATGGAGAACATGTAAATCTAAAATTGGAGGATAAAGGAAATAAATCCTTCATCCTTAACATAGAAAAGCCAACAAAAATAGGTTTGTTTACACAGCACACTGCTGAAGAATTTAATATGAAAGTCATTAAAAGTGACGAAAATAAAGAGATTCCATTTAATACTGAAAGGTTCTGGCAAGCAGAGCATGAACATGATGATGAAGTAGGCTCAATTGCTATAGAGCGTTTTGGAGATGTTGACCCAGAAAAACTAAATACTTGGATGGGAAGGCTTCTCTCAGAAAAAGGGGTGGATATATTCAGAACTAAAGGTTTCATAAGTTACTCAGGTAACCCAAGGCGAATAGTTTTCCAGGGGGTACACATGTTATTTACTGCACAACCTGACAAAGAATGGGGTGACGAACCTCGTAGAAATCAACTTGTTTTTATCGGTAGAAATCTAAATGAGAAAGAGATGCAAGAAGGCTTTGATAAATGCCTGATATAGAACCATTTAGCCCAAGAGGCATGTTCCATGAAGGATGGACAGCAGAAGTTAACGATTACGCCATTGCATGTGGCTGGGCTCTTAAAGGTAAACAATTTATTGTTGGCGACGTGGCAGGAGGTCTTTTTGCATTCGAAGGAGATACTGGAAAAATTATTTGGGAAAAAGAAAATACACACTCTGGAGGTTTACTAGCAATGGCCATTCATCCAGAGGGTGAAATTTTTGCAACATCAGGTCAGGATGGAAATGTTCAAATTTGTAATTGTCACGAAGGTAAAGTAATTAAAACTCTTGATCTTGGTAAGGGTTGGGTAGAACACCTCAAGTGGTCTAATGAAGGTTTATTTCTAGCCATAGCTTCATCAAAAAAGGTATATGTTTTTAATGAAGTTGGTGAAGAGAAATGGATCTCAGAAGACCACCCAAGCACTGTGAGTGCAATCAAATGGTCAAATAAAAATGAACTAGCTACTGCTTGCTACGGAAGAGTGACATTCTTTGACATAGTTAATAATAAAACGAATCAAAAACTCGAGTGGCAAGGATCATTGGTATCTATGGAATTAAGTCCTGATGGAGATATAGTTGCCTGTGGTAGTCAAGACAATTCAGTTCATTTTTGGAGAAGATCAACTGGGATGGATGCTGAAATGACAGGATACCCTGGTAAACCAAGTCATCTTTCTTTTGATGACAGCGGAAAATTATTAGCAACTAGTGGAAGTGAAAGAATTACAGTTTGGAGCTTTATAGGAAATGGTCCAGAAGGGACTATGCCAGGAGAGCTATGTCACCATACAGAACCCATTTCAAGCCTAGCCTTTTCAAATAAAGGTATGCTCGTAGCCTCAGGATCTAGGGATGGTTCTGTTGTCGCAAGTTTCCTAAAGAATGATGGCAATGGAGACCCAGTTGGGGCTGCATTCGCCGGGGATTTGGTAGGGGCAATATCATGGAGACCTGATGATTGTGCACTTGCAGCAGTTAATGCAAAAGGTGTTGTAAATGTATGGAAATTTAAAGTTCGTACTAACCTTTTTTCAAAGGGATTTAAGTAAAAAGTAGAAATTTATTAATTACCAATAGTTAGCTTTTAAATGTCTTTCCATACAAATGACCTCACAGTCATTATCTATCCCTTTTGGGTGAATATCGCAATATGAGAGACATTGAAAATATTCGTCTATGGGATTTGATTTATCAGTTTTACTAACTTCTTTCGAATGATTCATAAAAGATTTCCTCAATTATTAAAATTAAGATAGACGAATTAAATATCAAAAGAAATAAGCAAAACTTACTAAAAATATCTCAAAAAAATTAACACAATTGATTACTACTCTCGGACATTTTTAAATAAAAGGCAATGCGTATAAAAACGGATTGTCTTTAGAGAAATATTTTCCTAATTTTATATTGTTGAGTTCTAGGAGGTCTTTCAAAATGATCGATAGCCTGCCTGAAATTTCGGAATAAACCGAACTAATTTAATTAACTGCTCCAATTATTTTTTATTAATGTCTAAGCTTCCTTCTTCTGCATCGTTTAGGTGCCCTTTGAGAAACAAGCTTAATTCTAGAGTTTTTGCCCCAGTTAAAGACAATTAGTTAATTTTGTGAGCATTAGCTTAATAGAAGTTAGCAGCAAGGATCCATGATTTAGGTGCGTTATTAACTTCAGTAAAAAATATAAGTAAGAGATAAAAGAGGGCTTAAATAAGCCCTCTTTTTTGTTATGAGATGACTTTCTTCTAATTTTATAGATAATGATTAAAGCAATAAAATTTTAAAATGGCTCAATATTATTGCCCATATTGCAATCCTAAGTATCAATTTCAAAAAGAATCATCAAATGGTAATTTGATTTGTGGCTTGTGTGGAGAGGATCTTGTAAAAAAACCATTTATTAGGTTGAACCAGATAATTGCTTTAGTTGCAGCGTCATCATTACTTCTACCGTTAATATATACTTTCATTTTTTTAATTAAAAATCAAATAAATCCTCCCAATAAAAATTATCAAGCAAATAGTTCTTTAATGATAATTATCAAAGAAACACTTTCATAAAACAATTTAAAAAATTTCGAGAGGTTAACCTCTACATAGTGAATTATTTAAACAAGAATTTTTACTCTCAGTATTTATTTGATCATTAATATTTATTAATTTATTTTTATTACTTATTACTTTAACTTTTTGGCCGCAATGTTCTTTGCAACCACCATTAAATAAATTATGTGCATACAAATTAGAAATATTCGTAAGTAGTAAAAGAAAAATTATTTTATAAATTTGATAAAAATAAGACTTAATTTTTAATATCATTTTCTCAGAATTAGTAAATAAATAATATCAGTTAATTCCAAGGAGTGTTTATAAGTCCCCAGATATCGAAGAAGAAAAACAAAACTGCAATAACAACAAGATCCCATGCTCTTTCCCTAAAAGCCCAAGGCGCAATAAAAACCTCTCCAAGTCCGTGAAGTGCCGCCCCTACTGGTAGATGATCAAGAACAAGCAAACTATGAGAAAGGATAAAAAGAAAGCTTGCGAAATATCTAAAAAAAACAAATTGCCAATTACTAGAACTCATGCTTTTTAGATTTTTAAGAAATATACTTCAATGAACAAAATAATGATATAGATCGAGTCAAGAGATATTATTTTTGGTAGCCATAAATACGAATAAAGATATAAAGCTAAAGTAAAAGTTACTAAACGATGAAATATATGTTTTCAAGTTATCAGCCTAAAAATAGTTTTGATGAATACTTTAAGGACAATGTTAACTCTGCTAGAGAAATATTGATTCCACTTCTTTCATCCTTAGATAATATGGGACTTGAAGAATTAAACAGGAATCACTCTGCCGCAAAAAAATTATTACTAAGACATGGTGCAACTTTTAGATTAAACGATACTGGTTTAAAAGGTACTGAGAGAATATTACCTTTTGATCCACTTCCCAGAATAATTAGTAAAGATGATTGGGTAACATTAGAAAAAGGCCTAAAACAAAGGCTTGAGGCAATAGATTTATTCCTTGATGATATTTATAATGCTCAAAAAATAATAAACGATGGAATAATTCCAAGAGAATTAATAGAGAGTTCAGAAGGTTGGAGACCTCAGATGATAGGTTTCAAACCTCCACTAAATAAATGGTGTCAAATTTCAGGACTTGATTTAATAAGGGATAGAGAAGGAGATTGGCATGTTTTAGAAGATAATTTAAGGTGCCCTTCTGGGGTTGCTTATTTTTTAGAAAATAGATTAGTTATGAAAAATATTTTTCCTAATCTTTTCTCAGGAAGAATAGTAAAACCAATTGATGAATATCCATCATATCTTTTAAAAACGCTTCAAGAACTTGCTGTTTGGACTGACACTCCCAAGATAGTTCTACTAACTCCAGGAATTTTTAATAGTGCTTATTTTGAACATAGTTATCTAGCGCAAGAAATGGGCATCCAACTAGTTCAAGGTCATGACTTAGTTTGTAATGATGATTATGTATATTTAAAAACTACCTCTGGATTAAAAAGAGTAGATGTCATTTACAGGCGAATTGATGATGATTTCTTAGATCCTCTTAATTTCAGAAAAGATTCCTGCCTTGGTGTTAGCGGATTACTTGATGTTTTTAAGGCAGGTCATGTTGCCTTAGCAAATGCACCTGGTACTGGAATAGCAGATGACAAAATGATTTATTCTTTTGTTCCCAAAATGATTAAATATTATCTTGATGAAGATATTATTATTAAAAATGTAGAAACGTATATTTGTCATTATCAAAAGGATCGTGAATATGTCCTAAAAAATTTATCAAAACTTGTTGTTAAGTCTGTCGCAGAAGCTGGTGGTTATGGAATGTTAATTGGCCCTCACTCAACAACGAGTGAGATAGAAGAATTCGCTGATAAAATTAAAAATAATCCTAGAAATTTCATAGCACAACCAACATTAGAATTATCTACTGTGCCATCGTTATGTGATGGAGAACTATATCCATGTCATGTTGATTTAAGACCATATATCTTAAGAGGAAAAGATTCATGGGTTAGCTCAGGCGGGTTAACGAGAGTAGCATTAAAAAAAGGATCATTAGTCGTTAATTCTTCTCAAGGTGGAGGATGCAAAGATACATGGGTTGTAGGTAAATAATATGCTTTTAAGTCGTGTAGCAGAATCTCTTTATTGGATCAATCGGTATTTAGAACGTGCGGAAAATATATCTCGTTTCGTGGAAGTAAGCGAAGCAATGTCATTAGATTGTCCGCCAGGAAGTGCAGAACCTTGGCTCCCGTTAATTGACGCTTCTAGTGACAGAGAATCTTTTGATAAAAGATTCCCAGAGAAAAAACCTGATGACGTTATTAATTTTTTAATAAGAGATCGTTTAAATCCAAATAGCATAATTTCTTGCATTCAAATGGCAAGAGAAAATGCAAGACAAATCAGAGATGTCATGACCACAGAAATGTGGGAACAAATTAATATTTTATATTGGAATATGCAAGAAGGAGAGGCAATATGGAATAAACCAAGACAAGAACAATTAAGTGAAATAAGGAGGGAATGTCAGCTTTTTTATGGAATTACAGATGCGACTCTAAGCAAAGATCTTGCCTGGAGATTCTGCATTCTTGGTAGATTAATCGAAAGAGCTGACAAAACATCAAGAATTTTAGATGTTAAATATTATTTACTCCTACCCAGCTTAGATGAACTTGGAGGAGTTCTTGATGAGCTGCAATGGATTGCACTTTTACGTTCAGCTGGAGCTTATCAAATGTTTAGGAAAGCAGTGCAAAATTCTATAAAGCCTAATTCAGTTGCGAGATTTCTTTTACTTGATCCAATTTTCCCTAGATCAGTAAGATACTGTCTTGATGGGATAAGCAATACTCTTAAAACAATAGATACCTCTCCAAGTACTGAAAATCCTTCAGAATTAGAATGCATGAGAGGTTTGCTTAAAGCAAAGTGGAGTTATATCAGAATTGAAGATATAATCAATGATGGTTTACATGAGGCAATCGATTCATTGCAAATGGATTTAAATAAATTAAATGATCTCATTCAAGAAAAATATTTTATTAATTAATAAGTTTATTAATGAGAATTAAATACATTCACAAACTTGAATATAAATACGAAGACCCTGTTCAATTAGGCGAGCATAGATTATGTATAAAGCCAAGGTCAAATGGATTCCAAAAGCTAAAGAATTTTGAATTAAAAATAACCCCAGAACCAGAAATCATTTATCCATTACTTGCTGCCAGCGGAGAAGAGATTAATAGAATCAGATTCAATGGATTAACAGATAATTTAATTATTGAATCAATCAGTGAAGTAGAAACTATTAAACATCCAAACATTATTGATGGAGTTAAAAATAGAGATTTAACATTACCTTTTTGTAGAAGTATTATTAACAGAGATTTGCAGGGAGCATTAGAGGGATGGATGCCTAATGGACAACATGACCCATCTGCTGTAGAACTTGCCCAAGAAGCCTTAGCAGGAAGCATTAATAACGCATTATCATTTACCTACCAGTTAATAGAGATAATTCAAGATCGGGTTAAATATACCAAAAGACATACAGGTCCTGCATGGCCGGCTAGCAGAACACTAAGAGAACGTATAGGTTCATGCAGAGATTTAGCAATGCTGATGGTTGAAGCTTGCAGGTCTATAGGTATCCCAAGCAGGTTTGTAAGTGGTTATCATTTTGAAGATCCTTTACCCTCTGAGTTGGATTTACACGCTTGGGCTGAATTATATATTCCAGGTGCTGGTTGGAGAGGTTTTGATCCAAGCGGGAAAGGATTAATAGATGATAGATATTTAACATTGGTATCATCTTCAAAATCTAATTTAACCTCTGTAATTACAGGAAACTTTATAGGAAAAAATAATCTAGAAAATACTTTATCCTGGGAAATCAAACCTCTTGAAATTAAATAAAGACTAAATTTTTAATTTTTTAAATGATGAAAAATATAAATAATAATATGTTTCTTTTTTAGTGTTAATTGATACGTTCTTAGATGAATATATCTGTTTTCATTTGTTTAATCTTTAAAGAAAATTGAACTCTAGTTTAGAAATTCCAGTTATCAAATCAAATAAATCAAAAATGTTTGAATTGATAAGTTATGAAAAATTTCGCGATACAAAAGATGTAAGATTTTTTGATATTAGTATTAATGAATCAAATTATAGAGATCTAGTTATTCACAGTGGTCCTGCAGTTAGTCCTCCAAATGATGAAGATTTTAATAATTGGCAATTTTACATACATCACAATCAAGAAGATAATCTATTAGCTATCTCTGGGGGTAGAACATTTTTTCTTGTAAATTTTGGTTGGGATTATCCTTTTTATAAAGTTAGATTAGAATCTTGCGGATATATCTTAAGGATACCTAGAGGAACTTTCCATAGATCGGTATCTGACGAAAACGGTTCCATAGTTTTAAATCAAGCCATTAGAGATAAAGGCGGTACAGTTGAATCTGAATTCAAAGTTACCAATAGCAAAGATAATAAAAAACTTCTAGATTGTATAACTAATTTAGAGCCTAGATTTAAAATTTATAGTGTTAAATAATCTTAAAAAGGGATCCTAAATTTATTCATCGATTTAAAAAATTATCTAATTGTTATAAAATAATAATATTCGAATTCTCTAGTATGAAATTTTTCAGATTTTTAAAATATCTTTTATGCATAACTTTTTCATTCTTAGTTTTATCCTCTCCAGTTTTTGCTGGGGCAAATGTTGCTGTTAAGGGCGAGGGAGATGAAGTTCCAAGTTATGTAAGATCTAATATTACAGGATTTAATTTCCATGGAGAGGATCTTCATTTGTCATCTATAGCTGGAGCAGTTGCAAGAGATGCAGATTTTAGTGACGTTGATTTACATGGCACAACCTTAACCCTATCTGATTTAAAAGGTTCTAATTTAAATGGAATCGACCTAACCGATACTCTTTCTGATCGAGTTAATTTCCAGAAAACAGATCTTAGAAATGCTGTTTTAATAAATATGATCGCATCAGGTAGCAGTTTTGCAGGAGCTCAAATAGAAGGCGCAGATTTTTCTTACGCTATTCTTGACAGCGAAGATCAAAGAAATCTTTGTGAAATTGCTGATGGTGTCAATCCAACAACAGGCGTTTCAACCAGAGAAAGTCTTGAGTGTAGTTAGAACAAAAACTATAAGTAAACTTTTTATAAATAAACTTTCTTACCATTATTAAATTTATAAATCCTTTGTTCATCATCTTGAAATATCATTTCACCATTTAATTTAGATTTCTTAAATTTTGAAAGCCTTGCTCTGTGAATATTAGATTTCCTATTAATATTTTCTTCGTTATCATAACTCCCAATATAGATATTTATGTTAGGGTTTGAAAAGGTTTTTTCTTCCTCTCTTAAAAAAATTCTTTCAATATTTGTTTGCGTGCTTTGAAGTTTATTTTTAAATTTGTTTAATTTTAAGTTCTTTGTTTTTTTAGATTTAATTTTTTTGTAGACCAAAAAAATAACTCCTAAAATTAGAAAAAATAAAAATATATTCATTAACTATTTAATTTTTATTTTAATATCTACGCCTAAGTTACTTTTAGTAGTTAATATTTCTTTTCTTAAGATTCCATAAGTAAAAATTCTAGATAAAGTTTTCAAAGATTTAAAAACCAAAAAAACAGTAAATAAAAAGAAAACAATGATATTTTCTACAAGAATATTTTTATTTTTATTATCTAGATTGCTCATGTAATTGTTAATTCAATTATTTTTCATCATTATTTGCATATGGCCCGAAAAATTCACTAGCGCCCCTTCCCATCACTTTAGCAAGATTTAAACTTTTATCTATATCCCATTTAGATGCCATTCCATAAAGAATACCCGCAGCAAAAGAATCACCACATCCATAAGAATCAACCTTTAATTTTTTGTTTTTAAGAGCCTTATATCTTCCTCCTGGGAATATTATGCCTCCCTTCTCTCCCTCGGTTTTAATAGTATATTTTGGTTTTAACGATAATTCAGAAAAAGAAAAAACTTCTCCGGGATCAAGATTACTGCCTATTAATCCATCTAAAATAACATTTGAATTATTAATTGTATTTAATCCTACCCTTGGTGTTGTACACAGTATTGAAGCTGATCTAGCCATTTTAAAAATCTCTGAATCAGATGCAGTAATAAAAATTCCGTCCATTTTTTTTAAAATGTTCCATTCTAAATTGTCTTTATGAGTTGGAGCTAACCTTTCTCCAATAACTGTTATTGCTCTTTCACCTTGAGAGTCAATTAAACTAAATCCTTTTCTAGTTGGTTTATCACGCCAAGCTACATGCAACTTAATTCCCATATTTGAAAGAATCTTGAAACACTTATCTCCATATTCATCATTACCTAATGACGTAAAAAAATGAATTCGGTTTAAAGTTAAATCAGAAAGTATTTTTGCAATAATGGAGCCCCCACCAGCTGGATACTCAAGGGACTTTTCAGAATGAGAAATGACTCCGGGTTTTGGTAATTGATCAACCTTTAAGAAATTTATCCACTCAACATGACCAACCACAGCAAAATTTAAATTTCCTTTTTTAAATTTATAGTCTTCAACTTTATTATTCTTTTCAACAACCATAAGCTTTTAAATACTATTATTAAAAGAAATATTTTTGACAAGTGAATTCATTTAACATTTTAAAAGATAATAAACAGATACTATCTTATCTTTACCTTTTTCTATCAATTTTGGGTGCTGTACTACCAATGATGGCAAATTTCGAATTTGCTAGGGAATATGGAAACAGTTTTGATATTAATAACTTCATTTCTTTAGCAAATGCAAACCCTGCAGCTCAGTCAATTTCTAGAGACTTATTAGTAGGTGCAAGCGCTATTTTTATATGGATAGTAAATGAATCAAAAAAACTAAACATGAAGAATATGTGGGTTGTATACATTGGAACTTTTCTTATAGCCTTCGCATTCTCTGCACCTTTTTTCTTATTTCTAAGAGAGAGAAGAATTATTGAATTAGAAAAGATTAATTAAAATAATCTCTTAAATAGAATTGCATATGCAATAAAGCAAAAACATGAAATGGAAAGCCATATTATTGAAGCATAACCAAATAGATCTAATATGCGTCCTGAAATAAATGGTCCAAAAAAATAACCCATAGCGAAACATTGTGATAGTAGAGCAAGTGCAAAACCTTTTTTATTTGAAGGAGCTATTCTGAAAACTATATCTGTTGATGTTGGAAGAAATGAAGCAGTTCCTAAACTTACTAAAATCAATGCAAAAGAAATTAAATAAAAAGCTGGTATATTCAAATAACTAGAAATAAATAATAAAAATGAAGCTAAAGAGAAATTTACTAAACTAAATTTCAAGCCAAATAACCTTTCTTTCTTAGATATCCAAGAACCGACAGGCCATTGTAAAAACAACAATAAAATTAACTGAATAGAAATGATAAGACTAATAATTTCTTTGCTTAATGCATTACGATATAATCCACCTTTAACAAGATCCAGAGGCAAAGTTACTTGAATCAATGCTAAAGAGGTAGTTATCAATAAAATAGATGAGATTATTATTGTTGAATTCTTATTCCATTTCAATTGTCTCTGATTAGTTGGATTTACTAATTTTTTTTGAAAATTTTCTAAGTTTTTTTTAATAGAAGAACTATTTCTAGATATTAAATATGTGATAACTAACATGCAAAATATATCATTAATAAAAATCGATTTGGAATACAAAAAATTGGTCATATAACCTCCTAAGAATACCCCTAGAAATATTCCTAAAGCCTCCGAGCTTCTAACAAGAGCATAAGCTTTGCGTGTTTCTATAGGATGGCAAAAATATGGCACCCCAAACTCAGCAGCAGGCCAATATATTCCTGCAGCAGCTCCAACAAATGATTGTCCAATTATGTATAAAAAGGTATCTCTCGAAAAAATTAGGCATAAACTAGCGGCAATACTTAGTATTGAAGAAGTAATTATTGGAAATTGTATTTTCCCTGTTTTATTAAGATAATTACCTGTAAATAGTCTTGTTACGGTTCCAATTATTGCTGAAACGGTAAACCCCAAGCCAATATCTGTTGCCGATAATCCTATGTTATTAAAAATAAGTGATGTTAAATAAATAACACCACCTGCTCCAAATGCAGCGTAAAATCTTATCTTGGTTATTAACCTTAAATGATATGGAAATTGAATCCACCAATTTTTTCTAATTTGTAAACTATTTGGACTAATCACAAGTGAAATACATTTTTATAATTTTTTTTAGTTTTTGTGGTTTATTTTTTAATAATGGTTTAAAGGCTGCTGAAAAGATTAATATTAAATTTGAAGAGATGGAAATCCCTCTTACTATAGAACAATTATCAAAATTAGAAAAATACAAAGATGAATCAACAGAATTAATAGATTGGTTAAAAAAAAATGGATTAATAAGAGTTTTTGAATTATCAAAATTTTTAGAATTTCCAGTTTTCAAGGAAGAGGGATTAAATAGAGAAATATTAAGAAGTTGGATAGGGCGTAAAATTCTTACAGAATTAAGCAAAAGCATTAGAGTCCCAAATGACAATAATGGAACAGAAATTTATAACACTATAGAAAATTTACTAGATCAAAAAAAAGAAGTTTCAACTTTAGAAATCATAAAGGCATTACCATCAGAAGAAATTTCACTAGATATAGATAATTTAATTTTAATAATTTCATCTTGGAAAAATGAATTATCAATGCAACAAGAACTGTTATCCAAATTAAATAAACTTGAAAGAACGACCCAAAATTCCTTCAAAAATACTGATAAAAAATCAACTCAAGATCTAATAAAAATTGATAAAAAAATTTATGCTCCTCACCGAGTGAAACCTTTTGAAATTGAAATATGGAAAGGCAATAAAACAAATAATGATAAAGAACTGATAATTTTCATGCCAGGACTTGGAGGTGAAATTAATAATTTCAAATGGATAGGCAATGAATTTGCTAGAAGAGGTTGGCCAATATTATTCATTGATCATAGAGGGAGTAATTTGGAGTCATTTATAGAAGTACTCGAAGGTAAGGAAACGATACCAGGAAGTGCAGACTTTTTCTTATATAGAATTAAAGATTTAGATGCTGTATTAAAAGCTCATAAAAATGGAGAATTTGGTTTACCTAATGATTCTTATATTTTAATGGGGCATTCACTTGGTGCTTTAATAGCACTTTTATATGAAGGCAATAAACCTAATGATCAACTAGAGTACAAATGTGGTTCGGCATTAAAAGACTTTGCAGTAACAAATTTATCTAAATTACTTCAATGTCAGTTAAGTGAGATACCATTTCCTAAGAAAAATAACACCTATAAGGCCAGTGCGATTATAGGTTTTAATTCATTTGGCAGTTTAGTATGGCCAAAAGAAAATAGTACAGACATTAAAACACCAACTCTTCTAATAGGTGGTACCTATGACCTTATTACACCATTAATGAATGAACAATTTAGAGTTTTTTCTGCTTTAAATAATCCATCAAATAGATTTCTAATTATTGAAGGAGCAAGTCATTTCTCTCCAATAAGAATTAATAAAAGCAAGGCAGAAAATAATGACGTCTTCAAAATAAGTGAATCTTTTATTGGTTCAGAACCAAAATTAGTACAAGATTTATCTACGAAATTTATGGTTGAATTTTTAAAAAATATAAAAGACCAAAAGATCCCTTCAGTAGTTAAAAACCAAAGATATTTGGGACTTGATTTCCATCTTTTAGATCTTGAAACAATAAAAGAAATTTCCGAAAATTAGTACTCAATTCGTGGATCTAAATATGCGATCAAAATATCCACAAAGAGATTTAAAGAAACTATGAGCATAGAGGTAAAAATTACAATGCCTTGAACCAAGGTATAGTCTCTTTGAGAAATAGCTTCATGTAATCTTAAAGCTATACCTGGCCATGAAAAAGTTACCTCGAACAATAGAGCACCTCCTGCTAATGACGCCATAGTCAAACCAGAAATAGTGACAATTGGCAATAGAGCATTAGGCAATGCATGGTTTAAAAATATTTTTTTCCTTGATATTCCTCTACATATAGCTGCATTTACATAATCACTTTTAAATGTCTTATCCAAATTTACTCTTAATGAGCGGCTGAATATACCACTTAATAAAAAGCCAAGGGTAATCGAAGGAAGTGCAAGATGATAAAGACTATCTTTCAAAGTAATAATATTATTTGAAAGAATACTATCTAAAACTAGAAAACCTGTAATTTGAGGTTGTTGCTGAAATATTGGAAATCTACCTCCAATCGGGGAAATATTAAAAAATACAGAAAAAAATAATTGCGCTAACATTGCGCCCCAAAAAGGAGGGATCGCATATGTAGCAATTCCCAACATTCTCGCAATATAATCAGTTTTTTTCCCTCTATTTCTTAAGCCAATTAATCCCAATGAAAAACCTATAAGTGTGGCACTTAATAATGAAAAGAATCCAAGCTCAAGACTTGCAGGCAATGACTTAATAATAATATTTAGGACTGGCTCTTGGGTGCTAAGAGATTGGCCAAAATCTAAGTGCAATATATTTTTTATATATGAAAAATATTGATTTACTAAAGGTTCATTTAGCCCCAATTTATTTCGTAGAAATTCCCTAGAAACCTCATCTGCACCAGATCCGAGTATGGCATCGACAGGATCCCCGGGAGCAACTCTTAACAAAATAAAAACTAATGAAGAAATTATCCATAACATTATCGGTATCAATGAAATTTTTAATAAGGAATAATTTAGTAGTTTATTTAAATTTCTACTCATTAATTAACTCAAGATCACTCAATGAAATTATTCCTGCACCATTAAAAATAGGTTTTGATATTTTATTTTGAGACCATGCTTTTTGAGAGGATATCCAAATAGGAATATAAGGAATTGATTCTGATGCAATATTTTCAATTTTTATTAAATTATTCAATCTATAATTTCCAAACATGGAGTCGCTTTCTTTAAATAAATTCTCTATTTGTTTTGAGGCCCAAAAACTACCGCTCAAAACAGATTCACCTTCTTTACAATAATTTTCAATAATTTCACTACAACTTAATAAAGGTTTGAGGTAAGCTTCAGGATCAGAATATAGGCCTGTCCAGTCATAAATTGCAGCAGCATATACCCCTTTGGAAAGATTTTCATACATTGTTGTTGACTCCACTCCGTCAATATCTATTGAAATACAATCTGATAAATTATTTCTGATATCTTGTTGGATTATTAGAGAAATCAATTTATCTGAAGGAACATTAGATCTATATGTCAAAGGGAAATTAAGTTTATTTCCATTACAAAATCCTTCTCTCTCAAGAAGAATTCTTGACTCTTTAGGATTATATTCTGGCCATAAGTCTTGATTACTTTCCTTGAATATTGGAGGTACAATATTTCTTAAAGGTTTTCTCAAGTTGTAACTAACTTTTTTACTAATTAAATTTCTGTTAATACTTTTGGATATTGCTAATCGTATGTTAAAGATATTAAACGGGTATGAATTTGTTCTAAGACTTATAAATGTTATTTGAGTTTCAGGAGCAACTCCTTCTCTGATTTTTTTTTCTTTACTAGATAAATTTAATTTATTTCGTTGAATATCTTCAATTGAATTAGACAATAGCACATCAATTTGTTTACTTTTAAGAGCGCCAAAAAGGGAAGATGAATTTTCATAACCGATAAAATTTATACCATCATTTTTTGGCTGCAAGCCCCAGTATCTAGTATTAGGTTCAATAAGTTGTTTTTCATTAGAGAAATTTTTGAGAAAATATTTACCTGTTCCAATAAAATTATCATTTAAAAATTTATTCGAATAATCTTTATAAAAAGTTGGAGAAACAGGTGTTAAATTTAAAGAAGTTAATAAAGCATTAATTGAACTTGATGGTTTATTCAAATTAAGAACAAGCTGAAACTTAGAGGGGGTTTCAATAAAATTAATTTTATCTCCCAAAATATAATTATTTATGCCAATTCGCCTGAACCTATCAATAGTAAATTTCATTGCCTTGGCATCAAATTTAGTCCCATCGTGAAAGTAAATATCCTCTTTTAAATTAATAGTTATTTTCAACTTATCATCAGAAATAATTGGCATACCCAATGCCAGTTCAGGCACTAATTTCCCATCGCTATTTATTACATATAAGGTATCCCCCAAAGATGATAATAATTGAAACGCTTTTAAAGTAGTTACTCTAGCAGGATCTAAAGATTCAATTTTACCAAAACTTGCAACAATTATTCTTTTGGAATTATTTTTGGGTACACAAGAAACCTGTGCCATCGAGAGCAGAAAAATAAAAAAAGATATAAATAATTTATTTTGCATTATTAATTTTTAAAATATAACTTCATTACTAAAATCATTAGAACATAAAACTTGTATGGTTATTTGACTTATATTCAAAGCAAATGTTTTTTTAGAATTACAGTCAAAAGGCCACTCTCTCACCCAACACATTTTTTTTTCTTGATTTAAACCAATTACTTGAAAAGTATTATTATTATTTTTTATTTTTACACAAGCTCCTTTGTAGAGGTTTTCAGAACAAATTAAATTATTATTGTCAATTTTATTGTCTAATTGTTTTGAATGAATCATTAAGGTGTTAGAACCAAACACTTACTACCTTCGGTTTACCAAGCTATAAAGAAATTTGCAAACTATTATTTTTAAATGCAACTTAATTGACTTGCAATAATTTTGACTTCATTGAGCGAATTTATTTCATCTTTTGATCTCTCAAAATCTCCATTCTTTACCTCATGAGTAATAACGACAATTTCAGCTTTACCCTCACTTGCATCTAGTTGAACAATTGATTCGATTGATACATTATTCTTTCCAAAAATATCTCCAATCTTTCCTATGACGCCTGGACTATCAAGACAAATAATTCTAAGATAGTTTTTTTTATTTATTTGTGAAGATTCAATAATATGACAGTTTCTCCAGAAATAATAAGATAATAATGGATCGATTGAATTATTATTTTTTACTGAGGCGGCATGCAGATTTAATATATCTGATACTACTGACGCAGCAGTTGGGCCACTCCCTGCACCTGGACCATATAACATTATCTCTCCAAGAGGATCAGCCTCTATCAATAAGGCATTATTAACTCCCTTGACTGTTGCCAATGGATGAGATTTTGGAATCAAAGAAGGTCCTACCCAAATATTCAAAGCGAGTGAATCATTACTATTAATTTGTCCCCTTTCGGAGAGCGCTAAAAGTTTTATTTCAAACCCTAATTTATTGGCATATTCGATATCCTTTAGATTAATTTTACTTATGCCCTCAGAATGAATCTCCTCTCTTTTGATTTTCCCTCCAAATGCAAGTTCACTAAGAATTGAAATCTTATCTGCAGCATCATGGCCCTCAACATCTGCAGTTGGATCAAATTCTGCATATCCAAGGCTTTGGGCCAATTTCAAGGTCTCATTGTAATCAGCTTTTTCATTTGTCATCTTTGAAAGAATAAAATTTGTTGTGCCATTTATTATCCCAACCATTTTTTTTATGCTGTTACTTTTTAATGATCTTTTTAAGGGTTCAATTATAGGAATCCCCCCGCAAACTGCCGCCTCTGACAATATATAAACTCCTTCTTTAGATGCAGTTTTATATATTTCTTCTCCATATCTTGCAATGACTGCTTTATTTGCTGTGACAACAGATTTACCTAATTTTAATGATTGCAGAATAATATCTTTTGCTAAATCAACCCCACCCATTACTTCAACAATTACATCTATAGAAGGATCATTAATTAATTTAAATGGATCATCAGTTAATAAATTATTATCTAGCTCGATATTCCTTTTTTTATTAAGATCTTTAACTGCTATTTTTGCAATTTCTATTTCTTTAAGAATTGGATGTGAATCAACTTTAGAACTTAATATTTTATAAATCCCTGAACCTACAGTTCCAAAACCTACGATCCCAATTTTGCATTTTCTCATTTTTTATTTCTTTTAACTTTGAGTTTAATTTTATATTATTAGGCCTACAAAAATTCATTTGCTTGAGACTGCATTTTCAACAATATGTTTAAAAAACCATTTGACCGAGAAGGAGTTAAGCTTGATCTTAAACCAGTATCTTCAATAAATTTCTTATCTATTTTAATAACCTCATTTGGTGTTAATTCATTTAACCCAGTAATTAAAAATGCTAACAAACCCTTGGTTATTAGGGCATCAGAATATCCTTCCCAAAATAATTTACCACCTTTAATATTTGCCTTAACAAAAACTTCTGAAACGCATCCCTTAACTTTATTTTCTTCAACAAGGATTTCATTATCTGGTTCTTTCAATTTTTTCCCTAACCACAAAATGTATTCATATTTTCTTTTTGGATCTTCTGATTTCTTCAACTTTTCTACTAATCTTGATAAATTATTGTATTTTTCCTGATTTTCCATTTTTTAAAACTATAAATTAATCGCTTAATTAGTTCTCTATTATACAAATATTTCTTTTTCTGTGATAAACCCTGTCAAAGGAATATCCCAGGCAGCTCTGGCTAATGGAATCGTACTTACACAATTTGAAGTTAATACTCCAATGCATGGAACATTTCTCCAATTATTATCTTTCCTTAATTTATCAAAATAACCTCCACCATAACCTAACCTAATTAAATTTTTATCAACGGAAAGACATGGAACAAGCATCATGCTTATCTGCAAATGACTTAATGGGGAAGAGTTATTTGGACTTAGTATACCCTCAGAATCTTTGGTAAGAGGTTTTTCATCCCAAGGATAAAATAACAACTCTTTTTTATCACTACATCTAGGCAAAGCTAAAGTAAATTTTTTCTTAAGACTTGTTATATCTACTTCATTTTTTAGGGGCCAATATATTGCTATATAACCAATATTTTTATATCCCCTAACAAATGAATCAACATATAATCTTACATTCTTTTCTACATTTTTCCTTTGATTAAGAGAAATCCTATCTCTGAGTTTTCTAAACGAAACCCTCTCCAATTTCTTATTTTCAAAGATCGTCATATTAATTTTTAGTTAAAGCCATCTTCATTTAGTTTTGTGAGTGCTATCGCCAATGCATCTGCTGAATCATCTGGTTTTGGAGGTTTGTCAAGATCTAAATCATACATAACAGCCTCAAGAATATCTCTCTTGGATGCCTTTCCAGACCCAGCAATTGTTAATTTTATCTGAGCAGGTGAATATTCACTAACATGAATTTTTTTAGAGGCCAATACCATCATAATGACACCTCTAGCCTGCACCACACTAATGGTAGTGCTTGACCTGTAAAAGAAAAATTTTTCTACCGCCGCTGCAGTAGGATTCCAATGATTTATTAATTCATTAAGATCTTGGAATATCTCATAAAGTCTATCTTCTTCTTTTTTATCTTTACCTGTCTCAATAACGCCGCAATCTAATAATACCTTTCTTTCATTTTCTATTTCTATTATTCCATAACCAACTCTAGCTAATCCAGGGTCAATCCCAATTATTCTCACTGTTATTAAGCTTCAGCAGACAATTGAAATCTTGAAAGATTTTCTTTTGCATCTAAATCGAATACTTTACAAAAAGCTTGAATGACTCTTTCACCTGAATCAACTTGTTCTAGAGGGTCTTTTCTTAGTCTATGTCTTAAAGAACAAGAAATAACCCTTGCTATGTCATCTTCTTGCACTTCAGTTCTGCCCTCAAAGGCTGCAATTGCTCTTGCAGACCTATTTGTAACAATATCTCCACGTAAACCATCAACATCTAGTTCTCCGCAGATTGCAGAAATATTCAATCTTAGATCATCGTCCATTTGAACAGAATTTAATATTTCTTGAGCATTAATAACCTTTTGTTGAAGTTCATCCTGTTGTTTCTCAACACTTATTGAAAACTCATCAGGATTATCGTCAAAAGAAGTTCTTTGATCTACAACTTGAACTCTTAATTCAGCATCTCTAACTGTCTTAACCTCAACACTCATTCCAAACCTATCCAATAGTTGAGGCCTTAATTCACCCTCTTCCGGATTGCCTGAACCAATAAGGACAAATCTCGCAGGATGTCTAACTGAAACTCCCTCCCTTTCAACTGTATTCCATCCTGAAGCGGCCGAATCTAGAAGTACATCAACTAAATGATCATCAAGCAAATTGACTTCATCAACGTATAGTAGTCCCCTATTAGCTTTAGCCAACAATCCTGGTTCGAATGCCTTAACACCTTCACTCAAAGCCTTCTCTATATCAATGGTTCCACAAAGCCTGTCTTCAGTGGCACCTAAAGGCAAGTCAACCATAGGTACTTGTTTTTGAATACTCTCTAGATTTTCTCCTTGAGTGATTTTTTCCAAAACTTCTTTACTTTGCAAATCAGGATCGACTAGAGAACTGTTATATGGATCGTCTTTAACAACATCAATTGCAGGCAACAAATCAGCTAAGGCTCTTATTGTAGTAGACTTTCCAGTCCCTCTATCACCCATTATCATCACGCCTCCAATTCTTGGATCAATAACATTTAACAAAAGAGCCAATTTCATTTCTTCTTGACCAATTACAGCTGTAAAAGGAAAAACTCTTCTTTTCTTTGTTGTAGGCACAGTTTTAGTTTTCTTAATTATTCAAATAATCAATAGATGTTACTTCAGAAAATGTTTTTAGTAAATATCACTTTTAAATTAAAACTACAAAGAAATAAAATTTAATGTAAATAATTATATAACTAATTTTTTTTGGAATTCTTCAAAAACCAGTTTATTTGATGGACAATTCCCCTTAAAACATTTATTTCGTGCATTGATGTATTTGCCCTTAAAATAAAATTCTTAAATTTACTGATTTTAAGCTTAGAAGTATGTTTTAAGAGATATCCAACTCCCAAAAGCATTTCCTCTATTTCCACAAATGTATCATGTATTTCTTTCGATGATGCTAAGTTAAATACTTTTAATTCATTATTTAAATTCTTTTTAGAAGACTTATTTAATTCATACAAAACTATTGAAACAGCGTGAGAAAGATTTAATGAAGGATTATTCTGAGAAGTTGGGATATTAAAAGTTTTATTTGCCAGAAGCAATTCACTATTAGTTAAACCTCTATCTTCTCTTCCAAATATAATTGCTAAATTATGTATTTTTTTAAAAGATAAAGTCCAATCAAATATATCTTCAGAAGACTCAAAAAATGAATCTTTATTTACATCAATCCTTCCACAAGATGCTAGAACTAAATCACAATCAAAAATTGCTTTTTGAAGATCATCAAAAATCTTGCAATGTTCAAGAAATTTTTGACCTTTAAGTGCCATTTTTTTCGCTTCTAGAGAGAAGATATCACATTTTGGAGAAACAATTCTTAATTCATCAACTTCAAAATTACTGCATAATCTAGCAATGCTCCCTACATTTAAGGGGCCATTTGGTTCAACTAATATTACCTTTAAATTAGAAAAATTTTTCCCCAAAATCATTCAAGGCTATGAAGATACTTTAATAGGTTGGACATATTTACGGGATCAATTTCAAAACTTGGCATAGGAGGAGTTAGGCCTCCAGTAACTTGTTTTATTATCTCTTTATCATTCAAACGTTGAGTTATTGAGTGTAAGTCTGGGCCCACTAAACCTCTTGCTGTAATTCCATGACATCCAACACAATTTATCTTAAAAAGAGCATCTCCTTCGTCAGCAGAACCATTAAGATGAAGAGTTTCAATAATATATTGATTATTTTCATTATGATTGACGAAAAATATTGAAAAACAAATTAATAAAATTCCAAAAACAATAAAAAAAATTTTTAAGAATTCTCTCTTTAAGTCTCTTTCTGCTGCAGATGATGAAGATGTTGACACAAAAAATAGTCTCTATGTAACAATTGTGAGTAAGAAATTCAAAAAAGGCAAAAAAATGATCGAGCCTCTTCTATGTGGAATTGTTTTAGGTTTAGTTCCAATAACTCTTCTTGGATTATTCGTAAGTGCATGGAATCAATACAGAAGAGGTTCAGGGATGCTTGACATTGATTAAAAATGTTAATCTTGACTGTCCATAGTTCCTTATATCTATAGTTTCCCACAAAGTACTTTTTTTAATAAATAAGTTTGGAGAATGTTCACAAATAACAATTGAATCTTTTTTTAAAAAATTACAATTGAATAATTGATTTAAAACTAAATCATGGAAATCAACCTCGTATGGAGGATCTAGATAAACAAAATCAAATTTTAATTTGTTTAAATCGATATTTCTAGATAATAAATTTCTCTTATAATTTGGTTTTGTCCACTTCAAAACATCTTTACAAATAACTTCGATATCATTTCTCCTATTCTCTATATTCTCCAACGAAAGTAAATTTTCTAGGCAAACTTTTGAGTTGATTTTGTTTTTTTCAATTGCAAGTATTTTTCTTGCCCCGTGATTATAGGCTTCACAAGATATAGCCCCTGTTCCACTAAATAAATCTAACCAATTACTATTTTCAACTCTATTGTTCAATATATTAAATATTGCCTCTCTCACTCTCAAAGTTGTAGGTCTGGTAAAAGAATTATTTGGACTTTGAAGTTTTTTACCACCTATTAATCTTAAGTTTGTCTTCATTCCTAATAATCCGTTATTGAATATTACTAAGCCATCTTCTCAAAAGTTTTTCTCCAGTTTTACCAGATTTTTCTGGATGAAATTGGCAGGCTAATAAATTATCATTCTCAATCATTGCAGTTAATTTTTCGGAACCATAATCAACCTGAGCTGCAATAATATTTGAGTCATCTGGGATTGCATGATAGGAATGTACAAAATAGACCCAATTATTTAATTCTTCGAGCTCTAATAAAGTATTTGGTTTTGTAGGTAAAAGTGGGCACCAACCCATATGTGGGGTTCTTTGGTTAATAATATTTGGTATTTTTTGTATTTTTCCTTTTAAAATTCCCAGCCCTTGAACTTCTCCTTCTTCACTAGATTCAAAAAGGAGTTGAAGACCTAAACATATCCCGAAAAAAGACTTCCCACTTTTAATCCAATTTTTCAAATCAGTTATCAAGTCCGTATTTATAAGATTATTCATAGCTGGATCAAATGCTCCAACTCCTGGAAGTATTATCGCCTTACAAAGCTTAGACTCACTAAAGTTCTTAATTAATATTATCTCTTCTCCAAGACTTTCTAGAGATTTTGTTACAGAATGGATGTTACCCATCCCATAATCTATAAGTCCAATTTTATGCAAAGCTATTAAATTTATAAATGCTTACTTAAAGTGCTAGAAAGAGTAGCTTTTGGAACAGCTCCAACAACGGTATCAACCTTCTGACCCCCTTTAAAGATCATTAATGTAGGAATACTTCTAATTCCGTATTGACTGGCAACATTTGGATTCTCATCTGTGTTTAATTTAAAAACTTTAATCTTACCTTCAAAGTCTTTTGAGATTTCTTCTACAACTGGTGCAACCATCCTACATGGACCGCACCATGGTGCCCAAAAATCAACCAATACTGGTAGATCACTTTGCAGTACATCCTTGTCAAATGAAGAATCAGTTACGGCTGGAGCTGATGACATAATTTAAGTATTCCTTTTTGAAAATTTAGCAGGCAATTCTTTTAAGTGATGATTTCATTACAGATAAAATAATATAAGTAACAAAATATCTAAAAAAGCCCGATTAATCGGGCGATTTAGTGTGTGAGGAGTATGGGGTTTCCCCCATCATTTCATAATAACTCCTAATTAGAAAATTTTTCAATTTAATGCTTATATTCACTAAGGTTTTATAATTTTGGTCTAAATAAATTACTTACCCATCCCAAGCTGCTGAGCTTTTTGATAAACCTTACCCTCTGTAAGAAGCGATGGTGCGATAACTATTTCAACTTCTTGCATTTCTTTTATATTTTTTGCTCCAAGAGTACTCATTGATGTTCTAATGGCTCCTAATAAGTTATGCGTCCCATCGTCAAGTAGAGCAGGGCCTCTAATTATCCTTTCTAGGGATCCTGAAGACCCTACTTCAATTCTTGTTCCCCTTGGCAATACAGGACTTGGAGTGGCCATACCCCAGTGAAATCCTTTACCTGGAGCATTTGAGGATTTAGCTATTGGGGATCCAATCATTACAGCATCTGCCCCACATGCTAAACATTTACAAATATCTCCACCAGTCACAATTCCTCCATCGCCAATAATAGGAATATAACGACCACTTTCTTTAAAGTAATCATTTCTTGCAGTACTACAATCAGCAATTGCAGTCGCTTGAGGGATTCCAATTCCCAATACTCCTCTTGAGGTACATGCCGCTCCAGGGCCTATACCTACCATTAATCCTGCAACTCCAGCATCCATGAGAAGTTTTGCTACATCGTAAGTGACACAATTACCAGCAATAACTGGAACATTCATAGATTGGCATAGTTCTTTAATATTTAAGGTTTCCTTACCTTCCATGCCAAGATGTTCAGTTGAAACAACTGTTCCTTGAAGGAAAAATAAATCTAGTTTGGAATTATTAAGTGTTTCTTTAAACTTAATAGCAGCTTGAGGAGTTCCACTAAAAGCAGCGATACCTCCTCCTTCTTTAACCTCATTTATTCTTTGTAAAATCAATCCCTCCTTAACGGGTTCACTGTATATCTTCTGCATTAATGGAACGAAATCATTCTTCCCCACTGATGCTATTTGATTCAATATTTCATCAGAATTTTCATATCTTGTTTGTATGCCCTCCATATTAATAACCCCTATGGAACCTAATTTTGTGAGTTCTACAGCCGTATTGACATCAACAACACTGTCCATCGCACTAGCTACGATCGGAACTTCTCTTTTGATATCACCTATTGACCAAGAAGGATCAGTCAAATCGTAATCAAGTGTTCTTTTACCGGGGACTAAAGCTATTTCATCAATGCCATAAGCCCTTTTGACTTTTTTATTTAAACCAAGTTCGATATTCACGAAATTTTTCTCTTTATTTTGAATAAATTAACAACTAACGGGGTAATAAGCCAAGGTTTATTCAAAAACAACAGGTTTTATTTTGATTTGTGTGTAAATGTGAGTATTTGGGAATTAAATAAATATTTTTTTTTATTCATTATGACAATCAGCGATTATTATTAAAAAAAGGATTTTTATATGTCTGATATTTTAGATTCTGATAACTCAGGATTAAGCGAAGATAATGACCGGATTATTCAGACTGACCTAAGAAACGAGATGTCTCGCTCATACCTTGAATATGCAATGAGCGTTATAGTTGGTCGTGCTCTCCCAGATGCAAGAGATGGATTAAAACCTGTTCATAGGAGAATTCTTTATGCAATGTATGAACTTGGTTTAACTAGCGGTAGACCATACAGAAAATGTGCAAGAGTTGTTGGAGAAGTACTAGGCAAATACCACCCTCATGGCGATACTGCTGTTTATGATGCTTTGGTTAGGATGGCTCAGGATTTCTCTATGAGGATGCCACTAATAGATGGCCATGGAAACTTTGGTTCTGTTGATAACGACCCTCCAGCTGCAATGAGATATACAGAATCTCGTTTACAGTCTCTTACAGATGAAAGTTTATTAGAGGATATTGAATCTGAAACTGTAGATTTTGCCGATAATTTTGACGGTTCTCAGCAAGAACCAACAGTTTTACCAGCGAGAATCCCTCAATTACTACTAAATGGATCATCTGGAATAGCAGTAGGAATGGCAACTAATATTCCACCTCATAACTTAGGGGAATTAATTAATGGTCTCAAATCAATCATCAATAACCCTTCGATTGAAGATAGAGAACTTTTTGAAATAATTAAGGGTCCTGATTTTCCCACAGGTGGTCAAATCTTAGGCAGAGATGGTATCAAAGAAACTTTTAAGACAGGGAGGGGTTCAATAACTATGAGAGGGGTAGCAAATATTGAGCAAATTAAATCCCCTGGTAGGGCAGAAAAAGATGCAGTAATAATAACAGAGCTACCATTTCAAACTAACAAAGCGGCATTAATAGAGAGAATTGCTGACTTGGTTAATGAAAAAAAATTAGAAGGTATTTCTGATATTAGAGATGAAAGTGATCGAGATGGAATGAGGATTGTAATTGAACTAAAAAGGGATGCCTACCCACAAGTAGTTTTAAATAATTTATTTAAGTTAACACCTCTACAAAATAACTTTAGTGCAAATATTCTTG
Source organism: Prochlorococcus sp. AG-355-J04 (assembly GCA_003280885.1). GTDB lineage: Bacteria > Cyanobacteriota > Cyanobacteriia > PCC-6307 > Cyanobiaceae > Prochlorococcus_A. Next base: position 49,425 of record QCDN01000002.1, read on the forward strand.
CTTTAGTAAAAGGAGAGCCCACAACACTTTCACTCAGGAGAATGTTAGATGTATTTCTAGACTTCAGAGTTGAGACAATAAGGCGAAGAACAGGATTTTTATTAAAAAAGGCTGAAGAGAGGGATCACATTGTTAAAGGTCTTTTATTAGCACTGGGTGCTATGGATGAGATTATTAATCTAATAAGATCAGCAAAAGATACAGTTTCAGCCAGAGAAAAATTACAAACTGATCATGAGTTATCTGCCAGACAGGCAGAAGCTATTTTGCAAATGCAATTAAGAAGATTAACAGCACTAGAAGCAGATAAAATCAAAGGGGAACATGATGAGTTGACCAGAAAAATCAACTTATATCAACAAATATTGAATAGTAAAGAAAGAATTTTTGAAATTATTCTTGAAGAACTTAATAAAATCGATGAAAGATTTTCCTCTCCCAGAAAAACAGAAATACTTGATTTAGGCGGTGGTCTAGATGATATTGATCTTATCGCTAATGACAGATCTGTAGTTTTATTGACTGAAGCAGGTTATTTAAAAAGAATGCCTGTTAATGAATTCGAATCTACAAGCCGTGGGTCTAGAGGTAAAGCTGGAACAAAGACACAAGAAGATGATGAAGTAAAACTATTTATAAGCTGTAATGATCATGATACTCTTTTGCTTTTTAGTGATAGAGGTGTATCTTACGCTCTGCCAGCATATAGAGTTCCCATGAGTAGCAGAACAGCTAAAGGTACTCCATCAGTTCAACTTCTCCCAATACCAAGAGAAGAAAAGATAACCTCGCTAGTTGCAGTAGATTCTTTTGATAACGATCATTATCTATTAATGTTAACCAAGGCTGGATTTATAAAAAGAACTTCACTTTCTGCTTTCTCAAAAATTAGATCAAATGGTTTAATAGCAATAAATCTTGAGGATGGAGATGCTTTAACTTGGGTTAGATTATCAAAAGAAGGTGACAGTGTTTTGATTGGATCAAGAACAGGAATGGCGATTCATTTCAGATTAGATATTAACGAATTAAGGCCACTAGGCAGGACGGCCAGGGGGGTTAAATCTATGAACATTAGGAAAGGAGACAATCTTGTATCTATGGATGTTTTGACATCTGATTTAGTTGATCAATTATCTAAAAATGAAGATCTTACTAAAGAATTTGATGAAAATCTTGAAGTTAACTCTTCAGAAGGCCCTTGGGTACTAATAGCAAGTGCATTTGGACTAGGTAAAAGAGTACCTGTGACTCAATTTAGATTACAAAAAAGAGCAGGCATGGGTTTGAGAGCGATAAAATTCAGGATTAAAGATGATGTATTAGTTTGTTTGAAGGTCCTTGGAGAAGGGGAAGAATTACTTTTTGTGACCGAAAAAGGCGTGATAGTGAGAACAAACGCAGATAAAATATCCCAACAATCTCGAGCTGCTACTGGAGTAAAATTACAAAGATTAGATGAGGGTGATCATTTATCAGAAGTTGTATTAGTTCCTCATGAACAAACAGAAGATACAGACCAACTCAACCAAGGCAAAGAACATTAAAAGAAAATGGTTTATTAGATAATATGGAAATACTTGATATTCTAATTTTAGGTTCCGGGCCTGCAGCACTATGCTTGGCTTCAGAATTAGCCAAGCAAAATCTAAATATTAAAGGCATATCAACTAAATCTCCAAATGAGAAATGGGAAAATACATATGGTATTTGGGCTTCTGAATTAGAGGAATTAGGATTAGAGTCTTTGTTATCTCATCGGTGGTGCAAAACAGTTAGTTTTTTTGGAAATGGCGAAAATAAAAAGGGAGATAATCCTACAAAACATAATTATGATTATGGTTTAATAAATCAAGAAGCTTTTCAAAACGAACTTTTAAAAAAGTGTAACGGGATTGAATGGTTGAATGAAACAGCAAAAGATATTAAAGAGAAAAATAAACTATCTGAAGTGATTTGTTTTTCAGGTCTAAGAATAAAGGCGAGGTTAGTCATTGACGCAAGTGGTCATAAAAGTAATTTCATAAAAAGACCAGTTCAAAATGAAATCGCTCAACAAGCTGCGTATGGGATTGTCGGTAAATTTTCATCGCCGCCAGTTAATAAGGATCAGTTTGTTTTAATGGATTTTCGTCCAAATCATTTAAACATTGAAGAAAAGTTATCATCTCCTTCCTTTCTTTATGCAATGGATCTTGGAAATGAAACTTTTTTTGTTGAAGAAACATCATTAGCTAGTTATCCTGCCTTATCCCAAGAGAATCTCAAAAAAAGACTGTTTAAAAGATTGAATAGCAAGGGTATTCAGGTAAGTGAAATTTTTCATGAAGAGAATTGCCTTTTTCCAATGAATTTACCCCTCCCATTTAAAAAACAATTTGTACTTGGTTTCGGAGGTTCTGCAAGCATGGTACATCCTGCATCAGGATATATGATCGGATCTTTATTAAGAAGAGCTCCACTCCTTGCAAAAAAATTAGCAATCTTTTTAAAAGAACCTAATCTCAGCTCTCTTGAAATAGCAACAAAAGGTTGGGAGATCCTTTGGCCTTACGAGTTAATACAAAGGCATAAACTTTACCAATATGGTTTAAGAAGACTAATGAGTTTTGACGAAAGTAGATTAAGAAGCTTTTTCTCAAATTTCTTTAGATTATCGACTAATGAGTGGGTAGGTTTTCTTACTAATACACTTCCACTTCCAAAACTAATTTACGTGATGAGTAAGATGTTTATAAATTCACCTCTAAAAGTAAAACTAGGTATGCTTAAGTTAAATTAGTATTTTCTATTTTCGCCAATCATCAATATTAATATCTGGGAAAACTTTATCTTCTTCCTCAATATCTTCTAGAAATTTTAAATTTATATTGGAATGATTTTTTATCATTTCAACTATTTTCCAGAACCTGAACAAATGTCTTTCTATTCTCTCTTTTGCAAGTTCAGTTGTAGTTCCAGCTCTTAGTATAAAACTCCAATCAGAGGACTCAGAGAGAAGTAATTCTCTTGCTGCTTGCTTGAAAAGTCTTAGAGATAGTTCATTATTAAAATTTTTAGAGCATAACTCAACAAAAGTTGAGCCTGCTTTAGTGATTTCAGGGACAATCCAAGCATTTGCATCATTAATCCAATAGTTATGGTAACCTCCTTGTCCCCAACTTGATTGTGATGGATCGCAAATCTGAAGATTTGGCTTTTGAATTAAGAATTCTTTTAAATTTGTAAGCTTAATTGAATATTTACTAGAGTTTTTTAAAATATTTTCAATAAAAAAAGGTCCCTCATACCACCAATGACCAAATAACTCTGCATCAAATGGAGCTACCAATAAGGGCTTAAAGGAAGAGGATAATGTTAATTTTTCTAATTGTTTGGATCTCGCGAGAAGATAAGAATCAGCATGTTCTGCAACCTTTTTTTTGGCTTCATTTTCTAAGTAAAACGCCTTTTCCCCCAATGGTACCTTATCATCTGTAATCTTATGAAACTTTAAGCCCAAAGGTCTTTTAGTTGAGATACCTTTCTTTTGGAGTTTAGAGATTGGTAATTCCCATCCCAAATCTTTATGAAATTCCCTATAAACTTTGTCTCCGGGGAACCCGTCCTTTGCAGACCAAACAGGTAAAGTTGACTCACTATCTCTTCCAAAGAAGGCTACTCCTTTTTTCGAGCATATTGGAGCATACACACCATACCTAGGCCTTGGTGTAGCGTTTAGAATACCGTGACCATCCAAGATTGCATATCTAATTCCTGAATTAAATAGCATTTCATCTAAATTCTCATAATATGCACATTCAGGTAACCAAATACCTAAAGGCTTAGTTCCAAGAATATTTTTATGGTTCCTAATGGCTGTATTGATTTGTCCTTTAACAGTTTCTGGATTCTCCCTTAGAATTGGTAGATAGCCGTGTGTAGCAGCACAAGTAAGAATATCCAAATTTCCAGAGTTATTTAAAACTCTAAACTTCTCAATTAAATTTCCATAACATTTTTGCCAATACATGTATTTATCATTAAGATTTTTCATTAAAAATGCAGAGGCATTTTTTTCTTCTTTTGGCAGTTCGTTCAAGAAATCATTTCTTGTTTCAATCCATCTTGGAAATGTTTCTTGAATTTTTTTATTATTTAGAAGTGATAATAATGTTGGAGACAAACTAATAGTAAGTTTGGTATTTAAAGGATTTTCATTTTTGGAAGATTCTATTGATTGAAGTATTGGTATATAACATTCCAAAATCGCCTGAAATAACCAATCCTCTTCTAATGAGTTTTTTTCATTTTTTCTGACATAAGGTAGATGAGCATGTAAAACTATCGCTAACTGGCCTAAAACATTATTTTTAGAGTATTGCCCATTCATACTTTTTAAATTTATGCCTATAAATCTATAAAAAATCGAAATTATTTTTATAAAAATAAGACTTCAATACTAAAACAATACTTTAAAAATTATAGTATTTGATTTTTTTTTCAGAATTTTAACCAATATTATTTAAGTTAATAACTTTCATCAAAGTACTATTGAACTAAATCTAGTCAAATTTTTTTAATTAGCTTAATATAAGTTTAAGTTATTCCTTCTGATGTCAAAAGATCCTGGAAGAATTTTGATATTTGATACAACTCTTCGAGATGGAGAGCAATCTCCTGGTGCCAGTTTAAATCTCGAAGAAAAACTTGCTATCGCGCATCAATTAGCAAGATTAGGAGTTGATGTTATTGAAGCTGGATTCCCTTTCGCAAGTCCTGGAGATTTTAAAGCTGTTAATAAAATTGCCAATGCCGTAGGGAAAGAAAATGGCCCTATAATATGCGGTTTAGCTAGAGCGTCTAAAGGAGATATAAAAGCATGCTACGAAGCAGTAAGCCCAGCCCCCAAGAAAAGAATACATACTTTTATTGCGACAAGTGATATTCATCTTAAACATAAACTTAAAAAATCCAGAAAAGATGTTCTTCAAATAGTTCCAGAAATGGTTAATTATGCAAAATCATTAGTAGATGATATTGAGTTTTCTTGTGAAGATGCCTCAAGGAGTGATCCTGATTTTTTATACGAAGTGATTCAACTAGCAATTTCTGCAGGAGCAACAACAATAAATATTCCTGATACTGTTGGATTTACTACTCCTAGTGAATTTGGCAAACTAATTGCCGATATAAATGAAAATGTTCCAAATATTGATGAGGCAGTAATCTCGGTTCATGGTCATAACGATTTAGGTTTAGCCGTAGCCAATTTTCTTGAGGCAGTTAAAAATGGAGCAAGACAACTAGAATGTACTATTAATGGAATTGGTGAAAGAGCCGGGAATGCCTCTCTAGAAGAATTAGTAATGGCACTTCATGTTAGGAAAAGTTATTTTAATAGTTTTTTCAAAAGAAATCCAGATTCACCAACTCCACTTACAGCTATAAGAACTGAAGAAATAACAAAAACCTCTAGACTTGTTTCTAACCTAACTGGAATGACTGTACAACCTAATAAAGCAATTGTGGGAGCTAATGCTTTCGCACATGAGTCAGGCATTCATCAGGATGGGGTTTTAAAAAATAGACTAACTTACGAAATTATTGATGCAAAAACTATCGGTTTGAGTGATAACAAAATATCTTTAGGGAAACTTAGTGGAAGAAGTGCAGTAAGAGCTAGATTAGAAGAGATGGGATATGACTTGAGCCGAGAAGATTTAAATGATGCTTTTGCTCGTTTTAAGGATTTGGCTGATAGGAAAAGAGAAATTACTGATAGAGACTTAGAAGCAATTGTTAGTGAACAAGTTCAGCTCCCAGAAGCCAAATTTCAATTAAGTCTTGTACAAGTAAGTTGTGGTAACGCATCTAAACCTACTGCCACCATTTCCCTTCTAAACACTGATGACAATAGTGAGGATACTGCTGTATCAATAGGGACTGGGCCCGTTGATGCTGTATGTGAGGCTTTAAATAAATTAGCTAAAGTTCCTAATGAATTAATTGAATTTTCTGTTAAGTCCGTAACAGAGGGAATTGATGCTTTGGGCGAAGTAACAATAAGAATAAGAAGGGACAATAAAATATATTCTGGTCATTCTGCTGATACGGATGTTGTAGTTGCTGCAGCGAATGCTTACGTTAATGCTTTAAATAGACTTGTATTTTCTGAGAAAAAAAATTCGATTCATCCACAATTTGATAATTTAGAAAATTCTGATAATACTTTTTTATCTAACTCTACAAATTAAATTATTTCTTAGGATTATTAAGTAGCACTAAAAAATAGTCTCTTAATACTGTAGATTGAATAAATATTTAAAGCAGTAAATAATGAGAGAAAGGGTATTTGGATATTGGGCACTTTCGTGGGTTGGTTTAATCGGCAACATTATTGCACTTCCAATAATCGCGTTAATAATAAGTTATGGTCCTCCACTTAAAGTTGCAAATATAACTCTTGCCATAAGTCTTGGATGGCCTGCTGCAATTGTTGGAATAGTTTCTTCAGCAGCTCTTCTAGCAGAGAGAAAATGGGGAGTAACTTTAACTCTAGTATCTTTATCAATGGTAATTTCTGGTATGGGTCCTTATACAGTTGTAAGGCTCATAACTCTTCAAGACATTTATGGAATTGGTGGGTTTACTCTTTTAACAACATTATTAAGTACGTTAGCTCTTCTTTATTGGTGTAATCCAAAACATCGAAGAAGTATTAGGTTATAAAATTGCAAATTAAGAAAAAGTATTATTCTTGCTAGTTGGATACTGAATTCTTCTATGTCTAATTCTTTTCCAGACATTCAAGAATGCCCTTTTTATTAGAAAAATTTCTCCTCTCGATAAGTTACTATCATCTAATTGCCCATCTTTTTTACGAGAGTAGATAATTTTAGAAATTGTTTCCAAAGCTTCTTTATCAGATGCATTAATATTCATAGCTCTTAGTGCTGCTTCACATCCATCTGCAAGCATTAAGATAGCTGTTTCTTTTGACTGAGGAGTAGGGCCTTTGTATCTAAAATGATGTTCATTAATGTCGATATTTTTTTCTTTAGCTTTTTGAAAAAAATATCCCATTTTCAAGGTGCCTTGATGTTCGGGTATAAAATTAGCTATCAGTTTAGGCAGCCTATTTTTTCTTGCAAATTTCAATCCTTCATCAACGTGTGCCTGTAATACTTCTGCACTTTTAATCGGATCATCTAATTCGTCATGGGGATTTTTTGAACCATCCTGATTTTCAATAAACCAATTAGGTGCATGCAATTTCCCCACATCATGATATAACGCTCCAGTTTTAATTAGATCAATATCACCACCAATCATTCTTGTTGCTTCCTCTGCTAAACCACATATAAGTAAGGTATGTTCAAAAGTGCCGGGAGCTTCTAGGGACAATCTTCTAATTAGAGGTTTCTCCTTATCAGCTAATTCGAGTAATCTTGCTTTAGTTAATAATCCGAATATCGATTCAAAAATAGGAATAAATAAAATTGTAAAAAGCATTGCTATTGCCAATAGCAAGGAATCAGAAAATATATCCCCATTAGCTAAAACAAAATCTTGCTTATTAATAAGAGATATTTTATCTTTACCTATCAATATCCATTGACTCAAGAACGATCCTATGGGTACAAAAATTGATAGTTGAAGTAACTGAGCTCTGCTTCTTATTTTTCCTCCTAGAAGAGATACTACTGAAGCACAAACTAATAAAACAAAAAATAAATTGTTATTGATAATAATTTCTGGGTCAGGCCAAATAAGACTCGCTATTGATACCCATGCTAAAGCTGTTATGCTCCCCATTCCTTGAGATATTATTAATGCCGGTGGAATTATCAAAGCTAATGGACTTATGATTGAAGCTAAGGTTAATTTGGTAAATTGTACTGCTAAAAGAAGAGTAATGATCAAGAAGATCTGTCTTGAAGAAATTGTGGGATTTTCTTTTTTTGAAACTAATATCAAAATTCCAGAACTAATAAGAATTTCAGTAAAGGTCAAAAGCCAAGAAAAAATATCTGTGATATTTAAAGGAGAGATAAGAAGTAGTTTATAAGAAGAAATTATTGAAATTAAAATGCATACTAAAAAAATTATGAGATTATCTATTCTTGAAATTTTAATTGGTTGTTTTACTGGGACTTGACTTCGCCTCCACAGATAAAACAATTTCTTTAAGTTAGTTGTGAGGTTTTGCACAGAATATAGATTAACCTAATTGAATAATTTAAAATTATAGGCATGCTAGGTGTAAAAAGGAGATGTTTTTCTAAATGTCCTTAAAATTAGACGGTAAAAAATTATCTCTTGAAATTGAAGAAAGATTAAATGACTATATCTCTACTAATAAAAAAATTGCAAAAAGAGCTCCCGGTTTAGCTGTAATAAGAATAGGTGAAGACCCTGCTAGTGGTGTTTACGTTAATAACAAGGAAAAAGCATGTACAAGGATTGGAATAAAGAGCTTTATCTTTCATCTAAAAGATAGTGTAGAGCAAAAAGAAGTGGAACAATTAATAATCAAACTTAATTCTGATAAGAACATTGATGGAATGTTACTACAACTTCCCATCCCAAAGAAATTTGACGAGCAAAGACTGATCAGCCATATTAATCCAAGTAAAGATGTAGATGGATTAAATGAGATAAACATCGGCAAATTAGTGAAAAATGAGCCTGCGATGAGATCATGTACACCCGCCGGAATTATTAATTTATTAAGATCCCAAAATATTACAATTGAAGGCAAGAAAATTATTGTTATCGGGAGAAGTTTGCTTGTTGGGAAACCCCTATCGCTTATGTTGTTAAATTTAAATGGCACGGTAACAATGACTCATTCTAAAACATTAAATTTGAATAAAGTCTGTAGAGAAGCTGACATTCTAATTGCAGCTGCAGGAAAACCCAATCTTATAGATTCGAGTTTTGTTAAAGAAGGAGCAGTAATTATTGATGTGGGAATACATAGATTAAAAAGTTCCGATAAAAATCAAACCAGATTATGTGGCGATGTATTATTAGAGGATGTCATTTCTAAAGTATCTGCTTACACACCTGTACCAGGAGGTGTTGGACCAATGACAGTAACAATGTTACTTGTAAATACTATTTTTAGCTGGCAAAAACAATTTGGTTTATCATCAACTCTTAATGACCTTTTGCCATAATCTCTAAGATGAAAAAAATTTCTACTGAAGGTATAAAATGACTGAATTTGTAAATAATATTTCTGATTTTGAAAAATATCTTAAAAAAACAAAAAAGGTTGTAGAAGAAGCACTTGATTTTTCCTTGGGCCCTGAGAATCCAGAAATATTAAGAGAATCAATGAGATATTCCCTTCTAGCTGGAGGGAAAAGAATACGTCCAATTTTATGTTTAGCATCATGCTCACTTGCTGGAGGAGAACCCTCTCTTGCTATTCCTACTGCGGTAGCAATAGAAATGATCCATACAATGTCCTTAATTCATGATGATCTGCCCGCAATGGATAATGATGACTTGAGGAGAGGTAGGCCGACAAATCATAAGGTATATGGAGACGCCATAGCTATTCTTGCAGGCGATGCTTTATTAACTAGGGCCTTTGAAATGGTCTCTTTAAGAAGCCCTGGAGTAGATCCAAATAGATTATTAAATGTAGTTGGCGAATTATCTTTAGTTTCTGGTGCACCAGGTCTAGTCGGGGGACAAGTTGTTGACTTGGAATGCGAAGGCAAAGAAGTCGACCTTGAAACTCTCGAATATATTCATCTTCACAAGACTGGAGCTTTATTAAAGGCCTGCGTAAGAACAGGCGCAATGATTGCAGGCGCTAACGAAAAACTATTACAAGCTCTGACAACATATGCAGAGGGAATTGGTTTAGCCTTCCAAATAATAGATGATATTCTTGATTTAACTTCAAGCAGTGAAAAGCTTGGTAAAACTGCCGGCAAAGATCTCTTGGCTGACAAAACTACTTACCCTAAATTACTTGGAATGGAGGAGTCAAAGAAAAGAGCATTCGATTTAGTTGAAAAAGCAAAAAAAGCAATTGAACCTTGGGGTGCAGATGCGAAGTATTTAATATCGTTAGCCGACTTTATTACCAATAGAGACAAATAATCAATTTTAATTTATGTCTGAGTTTTCTCCTTTTTTTAATAATTCAGTTCTTTTCTGGAGCTTATTATCCTGTTTGCTAGCTCAATTTTTTAAAATTTTATTTAATTTCTTTTCAACTGGTGAAATAAGATTTGGAATTATGTTCGAGACGGGTGGTATGCCTTCAAGTCATTCCGCTTTAATAACTGGTGCCTCATCTGGTATAGGTTATGAATTGGGATTTGATAGCTCAATATTCGCATTATCAGTTGCTGTAGCATTAATAGTTATGTATGACGCTAGTGGTGTTCGAAAATCAGCTGGGATTCAAGCTGCAGAAATTAATAAACTATCAAAAAAACTAGACCCTCAATCTGAATTACTTTTAAAAGAAACCCTAGGGCACACAAAAATTGAAGTCATGGTGGGGAGTTTTTTAGGACCATTAATTACTTTGCCTGGAATGTTTTTTTTAGGTTCTCCTCTCAAAATATTTGATTTGATAATAAATTAAGAATGCTTTGAAAAACCAATTTGGGTGGCATCTATAAAGTTTTTTGCGACTTCCGGAGAACTTGGTAAATGTAAGTGAATCCAACTTGCATGTAATTTTTCATCAAAAAAGCCTTCATTTTTGTATTCAGTTTTCCAAGATTTAATTTTCCATGGGGAAGAAAGTTTCTTCTGTTGATCAGCTTTTCCTAAATCAATTTCAGATAAATTATTTTCAATTTCCCAATAATGAAATTCATGTCCTCTAATTAATTGATTTTGTTTAATGATCGGAGTATCTTTTATACCCTCAATGTATCTATAACCTACTGAAAGTTTACTTTTTCTTGATCTAAAAGGGAGGATGCCACTCATTTTATGATTATTACCATTTTCGTCTTTTATAAAGTCTCCTAAAATCATCATCCCTCCGCACTCTGCATATATAAATCCATTTTTGCGGAATTTCCTTAACGAATTTAAGCTTTTGATAGAGTTACTTATATGATCAGCATATTTCTCAGGAAACCCCCCAGGAATAATTAAAGAAGAAGCCTCCTTAGGTATTTCTTCATCATCATAAATACTCCATGAAATCAATGGAATGCCTATTTCACTCAAAAACTCCTTAGTTTCAGGATATTGAAAATGAAAGATTTTATCTTCTACAATAGCGATAGGTTTACTTTTTTCTATTTTTAAATCTTTAAAATTGAAAGAATTAAATATTTTTTCTTGAGGAGATTTCATATATTTAATAAGAGAAAATACATCAAGATTCCTTTCAGCAAAATTTGCAAAATATTCAACATCAATTTCCTTTCCATTATCCATTGGAGATATCAAACCTAAATTAGCTTTGTTTAACGTTATTTTTGAATCAGAAGGTAAAAAACCAAGAATTTCGATGTCTTCATTTTCAAAAACTTCTTTGATTAATTTTTTATGTCTATCTGAATTAACGTTGTTAAATATGATTCCTGCTATTGACAACTCACTATCAAAATCTCTAAAACCTCGAATAGTTGCCAAAAGAGACGCTACTTGACCTTTAGCATTAACAATAAAAATTATTGGAGCATTGAGAAGTTTAGAGATATTTGCTGTGCTGGAATAGGTTGTTGACCCTAATCCATCAAATAAGCCCATTGCTCCTTCAATTAATGAGAAATCACATTTCAAAGAATGTTTAAAAAAACTTTCTTGAACCCATTCCTCACCACTTAAAAAAATATCTAAATTCCTGCAAATAGGTTGACCAATTGAACTAAGCTGTTGTTGATCAAGATAATCTGGACCAACCTTGAAAGTTTGTATCTTTATGCCTTTTGAGAACGCCCAACAAGATAGCAAAAGCGATAATGTAGTTTTCCCACTATCAGTTAAAGGAGAAGATATTACACAAGGCATTTATTAGTTATTAAAACCATTAAATATTTGAAGAGCTATTTTAATGGAATTTTCAAAAAGAGGACTGGTATTACCTCTACTACTTCCCAATAATTTACTAACATCGTACTCTGATGTAGAAAAAGAATTTGGAACAACTTGTTCTATTAATTCCATATTAGCCATTCCCCCTGCTTCAAGTCTCATACATTCCACTGATTCGCAGCCAAGTATTACACAAGTGTTATTTTTTTGAACCTCACTAATTTTTGAAATCAACCTCAAGCCAATAACTTGTCCTAAATGAATACTTGGATTTCCCAAAGATAAGGGATTAATTGATGCAGAAATTATTTCGCCATTCATTCTTTCAAACTCTATTTTTGTTGATTCTGTATCCCTCTCAACTCTTAAAAAAGACCAACCAAGTTTATCGCTAATCCATGAAATTAAAAACAAAGCTTGAATCATATGATCTCCTGTGATATCAATGTCAATATCAGTAATATGATCTAAGATAGGTCTCCTCGAAGGCGGATCAAAAATCATTGCCAATGATTCCCGCCAATTTTTCAATCTAATCCAATTCAAATCATTAATAGCTTTGTTTGAATTATTTAATTGATCTAAAACTTTTAAACATCTTCTAGGCGATCCAAGAGCAGTATCAATTATTAACCTTAGACCATAATTAGTAAAATATTCGAAGATTTCAGGCGATTCATCCAAGCTTCCATTCCACCACAACCATGAAGGTAATTCATCAATAGATAATTCATCAATTATTTTTAATCCTTTATTAGATATTGAGGCTGAGTCCCCCCTAATAACAACTAAATCCCCACATATAGGTTGCACAGCTGGAGTATCACTTAATGGACAGTAAGCGGATACAAAAGTTTTGATATCTGAATTTTTATTTAAAGTTGGCGCTAGAGTTATTAATCTTCTAGGATTTAATTCACTTATTGATGATTCAAAAAATTGTCCTCTAAAATCTTCAAATTCTTTATTAGATAAATTTTCCTTCAACGAATTCAATAATTCTTCACTACTAAGAGAAGTAGTGATAGGAAGTTCTTGATCTAATATAAATTTTTTAGCAACTTTAATTATCTCGGCACTTAAATTTCCAGTAATTGGTCCATTAACTAATCCTTTTTGAACCAAACATTGTTCCAGCCAAGCAGGCTGCCAGACCATTAATGTAAAAGTATTAGCTCCACTATTATCTTTATCTTCTGAAATCCATAATTTATTAAGGTAGTTAGAAATTTCCTGATAAGGCAGTTCTAAAGGTGTTTGGAGTGTTAATTGAGGTTTCATTTTTAAGGTCTACGCCAGAAAATATTATCTTTTGAGATTAATTGATCAGACTCAGGAGGTCCCCATGTCATAGATTCATAGTTATGAATAGGTAACTTCCAAGGAGAATTATCCATCAATTCTATTAATGGCGTATAAAGTTTCCAGGCTGCCTCTACTTCATCGCTTCGAGTAAATAAGGTTGGGTCAGAAAGCATTGCATCAGCTAATAATCTTACGTAGCCTTCATCTGAGGGTTCTCCAAATGATTCATCATAAGAAAATTCCATCTCAACAGGTCTTGATTTCATGCCAGAACCAGGAGATTTTACCTCAAATTTGAAAGTAGCACCTTCATTTGGCTGAATTCTAAGGATAAGTTGATTTGGGGCTGGATTTATTATTGTTGATTCAAATAAATGCACAGGAACGTCTTTAAAAGTCAAGACTATTTCCCCAAGTCTTTTAGGTAGTCTTTTACCTGTTCTCAAATAAAAAGGGACCCCTTGCCAACGCCAGTTATCAACGAAAACTTTTGTCGCAATATAAGTTTCTGTTGTGCTATTACAATTAACACCATCTTCCTGCCTATATCCTTTGAGCCTATTGGAAATATTTCCTCCCTCTCCATATTGACCTCTTATGCAACAATTCCACGGTTCATTTTCGTCAGCAAGTTTTGAGGCTTGAAGAACCTTAGCTTTTTCATTTCTTATTGCTTCTGGTTCAAACTTTCCAGGAGGTTCCATAGCAGTAACAGCGAGCATTTGAGTCATATGATTTTGAAGCATATCCCTAAGAGCACCTGAGCTTTCGTAATATCCTGCTCGATCTTCAACACCCACTGTTTCAGATGAAGTAATTTGAACACTTGATATATAATTCCTATTCCAGATTGGTTCAAAAATAGTATTAGCAAACCTCAAAACAAGAATATTTTGAACTGTTTCTTTACCTAAATAGTGATCAATTCTATAGATCTGACTTTCTTCAGCGCAACTTTGAACAATCTTATTCAATTTTTTTGCACTTGAATAATCTCTTCCAAAGGGTTTTTCAATCACTAAACGGCTTTTCTTAGGGTCATCTAAAAGACCAGCTGCTTTAAGAGCTTTACATCCACTTGCATAGAAATTAGGAGATACTGATAAATAAAATGTTCTATTCCCATGAGTAGCTTGTGTTTTATCAATTTCACTCAACCTTCTAGAAAGCCTTACGACATTATCACTTTGTTGTAAGTCAACTGGTTCATAGAACAGATAATTGGAAAATTGTTCCCACTCCCTTTCTTTACCAGATATTTGATTTGATAACTTTACTTTCATCTTTTCTCTAAACTCATTATCAGTCCAAGGTCTTCTCGCACAACCAACTATTCCAAATTCACTAGGAATTCTTCTTTGCAAATAGAGTTCAAATAAGGCAGGTATTAATTTTCTGTGAGTAAGGTCTCCACTTGCACCGAATATTACTAAGCATTGTGGAGATATAACTCTTTCCTGTCGTAAACCTAATCTTAGAGGATTACTTAAAGTTGAAGGCATATTTTTAGTATTCTTTTTTTAAAATCCTCTTTTTTTCTAATATTAGCTACATATTGTGTCTAAACCAAAAAGTATTTAATAGGTCAAACTTAAATCTGAATATCAAAAATTTAGTAAGTTTCTACATGCCATCTTCCTGCTTTTTTTAGTTGAGGTCTTAATTCTGACCAGTTCAAGCCTTTTTCTTCTGCTGCTCTAGTCATTGCTTCATCTATTCCAGGCTCCATACCTTTTAATCCACAAAGGTATATATGTGTCTTTTCATCTTCAATCATATTGAAAAGTTCATTGGCTGATTCTAAAACTCTGTCTTGAATATACATTCTTCCTCCTTTTGTATTTTGCTGTTCACGACTAATAGCTTTTGTATATTTAAAATTATCTGGATAATTAGTAAGGTATCTTTGAAGATCTTCTTCGTATAATAAATTAGCTGATTTTGGAGCACCCATAAATAACCAGGCTTTACCCTTAAAATTCCATTTATTTTTTTCTTTTTCAGTTGGTTCGAACATTCTTCTTAAATAGGCCCGCATTGGTGCTATTCCAGTTCCAGTAGCCAACATAACGATGTTTGAGTCCTCTTCGTCAGGTAGAAGCATCTCTTTACCTACAGGGCCTGTAATTTTTACTTTATCTCCAGGCTTAATATCGCATAAGTAAGTAGAGCAAACACCATTTATGGTTTCCCCATCTTTTTCATACTGAAGCTGTCTAACACAAAGAGAAACTGTATTACCATTAAAGTTGTCTCCATGACGAGTACTTGCTATAGAGTAAAGTCTTAATTTATGAGGTTTCCCATTTGCATCTTCTCCTGCTGGCATAATACCGATACTTTGACCTTCAACATAATTTAAGAATGGATCACTATCCTTAAGGTCGAAGGTTATGTGATTAACTCTACCAATTGCTCCCTCTTTAAGAAGACTGTAGTTTTCTATTACTGTTCCTTCATAAGGTGTCTTTGGCCTATAAATATTTACTGGAACGTCTGCATGTTTTTTCTTCATTACTTTAGGAGCTTCTGTTTTGGGAGCTTCTGTTTTTGAAACAACTACTTTTTTTGGTTCCACAACTTTTGCCTCAGTTTTTTTTGTTTTTGATTCTTCAACAAATTTTAAAGCTCTTTTATTAAAGGTTGTGAGTATAAAATAAAAAACAGCTATTACTACTGGTATATGAGCTAATCCGCCTGCGATTACTTTTGCTTGTGAATACATTTTTTAGATTTCTTTTATAAAAGATTATCAATTTGTAGTTTAATTTGTAGTGATTTTATAAAAATGGTTACGTTTTGAGATCGGAATAATTTAATGTAATTATTTTTATTTTTCAGTATTTATTGTTTTTATCAGTATAGTTACACAGAAATAATTTTTTATCTAATTAAAAAATTCGTTTATGAATAATCCGCAAGAATCAGTAGATCATTCTAAAAGCAATGCTTACAGGACAATTGAGCAAACGATGGAAAAGCTTTCTGGAGGAACAAGAAGACTTGCAGCTCAACTTACAACCTCTGCGAGTTTTGATTCTTTGTGGAATGTTTTAACAGATTATGATCGGCTGAATCTTTACATACCAAATTTACTTTCAAGCAAAAAAATATATCAAAATAACAATAATGTACACCTTAAACAAGTTGGGGCTCAGGATTTTCTTGGTATGAAATTTTCAGCTGAAGTAACTATCGATTTACTTGAAGATAAGGACCTTGGTTTATTAAAATTCAATTTGATTAAAGGGGATTTCAGAAAATTTGAGGGTAGTTGGAAAATTAAAAGCATTAAAAATACATCAAAAAATTCACTAATTTATGATCTTACTGTTCAAGGTTGTCAGTGGATGCCAATAGGCATGATAGAGAAAAGACTAAAAAAAGATCTATCAGAAAATTTAATTGCCGTAGATAGGCAAGCTAAATCATCAGAAATAGTTTAAATTTTTATTTAATAGCCCCAAGGGGATTCGAACCCCTGTCGCCTCCGTGAAAGGGAGGTGTCCTAGGCCTCTAGACGATGGGGCCAGGAAATTAGCAAACAGCTTATTAAAAATTAAGAGTAAGGCTAGCCTTTCGTCAAGTATTGTTGCTCTTTATTTTGTCCTTGCCACACAGGAACGGTAAAATGGAAGCAAGAACCATCTCCAATTTCAGACACAACCCATATTCTTCCTCCATGGACTTGTACTATTCTCCTACATACAGATAACCCTATTCCAAATCCTGAAGTCCCTTCAGAAGTCTGTGGTAGTCTTACCCTATCAAGAAAAATTCTTTTTTGTTCGCTTAAAGGAATACCTGCACCTTTGTCACAAATTGTTATTTCTACCCATTGATTTGTTTTATGAATCATAGTAATTTTTATAGATCCAGAGTCTTTAGAGAATTTAATAGCATTTTCGATTAAATTTAAAAATACTTGTCTCATTCTTCTTTGATCTGCAAATACACTAGGCAAATCAGATGGAATATCAGTATCAATTTCAATATTCCTCAATCTCCAGAATTTTTCCAATTCAAGTATCACTTCAGCACTAATATTGCCTAAGTCAATTTTCTGAGGATTAAATAACGCTTCCCATTTGGTTGTTCCAACCTCCAAAAGATCCTGAGATAAGAGTTCAATTTCTTCAAGACGTCTTTTAATTACTTCTTGCAATTTTGAAATATCTATTTGTCCAAGTTTTTGACTTTGAACAGCCAAAGTTGCAGCTGTTAAGGGAGTTCTTAATTCGTGCGCTACCATTCTTAGTAATCTTTCCTGAGATTCAATTCTTTTTGTTAATGTCTCATTTTCTTGTCTTAAGACAAGAAGTTCGTCTTCCAAAAGAAATTCTTTTTGTGTTCTTATTGAATCTATTGTTGATGGTTGCAAATTAATCCCTAGATTTTTCGTTAAGCCTTCCTGTGTCCACCTTGGTAACCATTTCTGTAACTGAGAAAAAATATTACTACCTGCAAAGATTTGCTTGGGAGCAGGAGAAAGTTTTATAAGAGCGGGAATAGCAACCAATCTATGTAATTCAAGTAATTCTGGTTGTTCTGTGGGGTCAGAAATCTGGAGGGATATCTCAAATCCACATTCATCTGATTCTAAATAAGCTATTAGAGACTTTATATCATTACTAGAGAGTTGATTTCTAGCTGCTACAAGTATTAATTTTAACTCTTTTTTTATCATTCAAATCATTTCCTCTGAAGTGTTGAAAAGCTGTTAATCCTTATGAACACATTAAGATATTTTTTTTTATTTTACAGATAAGCTATGAAATAAATAAGGCTTAATTTATATATGGTTGCTATTAATCAAAAGAAAAATCTTAATTTTGGCGAAAATCCTCCAGAAATCAATTTAAATAGTAATTTAAAAAGGTGGTTTTCGAGAAATATTGGATTATGGAAATCCAATAGAACATACTTTTTTGAAGAAGTACAAAAAACATATAATTTATGTATGAATATAAATATACAAGCTCTTGAAAATAAATCCGAATGGGAATCGCACTATAAATTCACTTGGCACCCTGAAAAAACATATGATTTCTTTGAGGAAAACCCCCAATATAAAGAACGAGGAGAAATGCGTGCATTCATAAAAGGTCACCAACTTATAAGGGAAAATTTTTATTTAAGCAATGATGGAGGTATTTCAAATATTAAGCAAGTTGACGAACACGAAATGATTTTTGAATCTTCTTACAAAGATTGGTATATAATTGAACATACAAGACTTGTAGATACAGATAATTATAGATTTAGAGTAATATATTCTTGGAACAAAAATAAACTGAAAATAGTAGAGAATCATCACGAAATAAAAATTATTAAGTAAGTCCTTTTTATCTATAAATGTTAAAATAATACTGTTATGTTGATAGTAAATAATAATAGTTAATGGATATTAGTTATTACTCAAAAAGAATTTTAAGATTGTTAGGCATTAGCCTCATTGTCCCCTTTGTATTTTTTGAGATTAATACACTAAATAAACAAATTAAAGCCGAAAAAAAATTTATTGCTGCCTCAGAGAAAGATCTTTTCCTATATCGACAAATGGGAGCATCTTATCTTTGTATAGCTTCAAAGGCTGAAATTGATTTTAATAAAGGGCTAGGCATTGCAAGTGCTACTTTTGCAAATGTAATTATTGGCAAGCATGGTGGTTCTATAAAAGAATTAGGGAATGAAAAACTTGATGAAAAAAAATTATATAACGCAGGTACTTTTCAGATTGTTGGTAGTGCTCTTAATATTTGTCCAGAAAGCATCCCAAAAAAAATTAAAAATGACTATGAGAAAAGGGTAAAGGAACTTCTAAAAGAAAGCAAAAAATAAATTCAATAATTATCTGAACATTGAACTAACAGAACTTTCTTCGTGAATTCTCCAAATTGCTTCGCCCAGCATATTTGCAACAGAAAGTACTTTTAACTGTGGGAAATTATCTTTAACAAGAACTGGAATACTATTAGTAACTATAACTTGCTCGAATAAATCCTTTTTACTTAATCTTTCATAAGAAGGAGGGGAAAATACAGCATGTGAGGCACATGCGAATATTCTATTAGCTCCCTCTTTTTTTAATAAATTAGCTCCAGAACATATTGTGCCGCCTGTGTCTATCATATCGTCTATGAGGATAGCAGTTTTGCCTTTAACTTCACCAATAACTGTAAGACTTTCAGCAATATTATGAGCTGCTCTCCTCTTATCAATTATAGCTAAAGGAGCATCGTTCATTAATTTTGCAAATGCTCTTGCTCTTGCCACTCCTCCTACATCAGGAGAAACTACTACAACTTCTTCTAGATTTAAAGAATCTAAATAATCAATTAATACAGGTGAACCATAAATGTGATCGCATGGGATATCAAAATAACCTTGGATTTGAGCCGAATGTAAATCCATAGCAAGAACCCTGTCAACTCCTGATTTCTCAAGTAAATTAGCCGTAAGTTTTGCCGTTATGGACTCTCTTCCCGAAGTCTTTCTATCTGCCCTAGCATATCCAAAATAAGGGATTACGGCAGTAATTTGCCTAGCTGAAGCCCTCTTGCAAGCATCAACCATAATCATTAGTTCCATTAAACTATCGTTTACAGGAGCGCATGTGGGTTGTATCAGGAATACATCGCAACCTCTAATAGATTGCTGAATTTGAACATAAAGTTCTCCATCCGCAAATCTTTTCGATATTAATGGAACATTTTCAATCCCTAAGTATGATGCAATTTCTTCAGCTAATTTAGGATTTGTCGTTCCACTAACTAATCTTAATCTACTATTAGTTAGATTAAAATTTGATTCTTTATTCTGCACTGCCGTGATAAAACTTTTCACGAAATTAGTACTCTAAAACTATATCCTTATCGTAGTCGTTTATGTGATTTTCGCAAAAAATAATGAATAGATCTTTTCAAAATTCAACCCTCTCAAGCAAGATATCAAATAAAATTAATAAAAATAATATTTTTATTTATAGAAAAATATTTTGTATAACAATGAATATTTGTCAATTAAAAAAAATTTGATTATGTTTGAATTTAGAGAATAAAACACAATTTATCGTAAATAATTAAAATATAATTAATAAGAATGCCTTTAAGATCAGTTCTTACAAAAAAATCATTAGGGATACTTATGCATCCTTCATGTATACCTGGAGGAAGTGAATGTGGAACTTTTGGTAGAGGGGCTAAAGAATGGATAAAAAAGCTTGAAAAACATGGTATTAAATACTGGCAATTTTTACCTCTCACCCCTACTGATTCAACGGGGTCTCCATATAGTTCACCATCTAGTTTTGCATTAAATCCATGGTTTCTAGATTTTGATAATTTAATCGAGCAAGGCTTTATCTTTATTTCAAATAAAGAAGAATTAAAACCCGCAAATCAGAATGCAAATCATTTTGATTTTGATGTTGCTGATGAATTAACAAAAAAATTAGGAAGACTCCTTTTACAAGGTTGGATTTCCCAATCTGAAGAAAGAAAACTTGATTTTGATAAATGGATTAGTAAGAATTCCTGGGTTGATGATTATGCATTATTTGCTGTTATCAGAGAGGAGTTTAATATGTTGCCTTGGTGGCAATGGCCTAAACAATTTAAAATAAAAAACAACAAATTTTTAGAATCATGGATAGAGGAAAAAAGTGATGAGATCCTTATTAAAAAATTAATACAGTGGCATTTAGATGAGCAATGGAGAGCTATTAAAAGCTTTGCAAAATCAAGGAATGTAAAGCTAATAGGAGATTTGCCCTTTTATGTATCTAGGGACAGTGCCGATGTGTGGAGTAATAAATCATTATTTTCCATTTTTAAAAATGGAGATTTAATCTTTCAAAGTGGTGTTCCACCTGATTATTTTTCATCAACAGGACAATTATGGGGAACCCCAACTTACTTTTGGTCAAAACATAAGAGGACTAATTTCGATTGGTGGAGAAAAAGATTTAAAAGGCAATTTGAACTTGTGGACTTGTTGAGATTGGATCATTTCAGAGGCCTAGCAGGATACTGGAGAGTTAATGGCAAATCTAAAACGGCAATTATTGGAAAATGGATAAATTCTCCAGGTAAAACACTATTAAATAAAGTAAAAAAGGATCTAGGGAGTAACTATCTACCTATTATTGCGGAGGATCTGGGAGTAATAACTCCAGATGTAGAGAAATTAAGGGAAAACTTCGAACTACCTGGCATGAAAATATTACAATTTGCTTTTGATGGCAATGAAGATAATCCTTATTTACCAAAGAATATTGAAGGAGAAAATTGGGTTGTTTATACAGGTACTCACGACAACTCTACTTCTGTTTCATGGTGGGAAAATTTAGATTATGAATCCCAAAAAAGAATAAAAGATGAGTATAAATTTTCAGAAAATCCTTCTTGGGATTTAATAGAAATTGGAATGGAGACAAATGCTAAGCTTTTTATCGCTCCATTACAAGATCTATTATCTCTAGACGATTCAAGTAGATTAAACAAACCTGGGACCACAAAAAATAACTGGAAATGGAAGTTAAATTGTCCTTTAGAAGAAATAGAAAATAATATAAAAATGTTTAGTGAGCTAGGAAATAATTTTGAGAGAACTCTAATGTAGATATTATTAAAAATTATTTATCAATAATTTGATTTTCAATATTTTGAATCTCTATAACATTTACATTTAAAATAAAGTATCTCTTTAATATAAAAATAGTTAAAACTAATATAAAAAAATACAAAAGACTTCCTTGCCATGTATTGATAATATCGAATTTCCTGAGCATAAAATCCTTTTCCTTTTTCTTTAAAATTTTTCTTTCATTAACTGCTAAATTTAATAATGTATTTTTTTTTAATACTAAGCATTCCTCTAATTTAATTAATATAGATCTTATAAAAGGATACTCTGGCCTAGTACTTTTATTATTATTTTCAATAGAGTTTATTATTTGTTCAGGAATTTTTGAAATGTATGACAATTCTTTAATTGTAAGGTTTTGTTGAATTCTTGCTTCTTTTACTAACTTTGCAATTTCTAAAGATTGGTCAACCAATCCAGGAACAAATTCTTTATTTTTTTCAGATTTTTTATTAAATAAAAAGAGATTTTTTAAAATATTCATTTAATTTTCCAAAGCTAAGTAATCCTTTTACTTCTCATTTTTAAATTATTAAATCCGATTCTAATAGAATTAAATACATAGGTAAGTTAATTAACTACAAATATAAAAACTAAACTGTTGAAATAATATTTTGTACTGCACTTTTTGCAATATTTAGAGGGCTAAAAGTATCTCTAATTAAAGCTAAGAGTTTTTTTACATCAGTAAATTCTAATTTTTCATCTTTTATAAGACTTAAAAGAAGATTCTTCCTAACTTCGGATCCTTTTTTACTGACAAATAATTTCAATCCAGCGTTTGCTACTGGTATGAGATCTGAATTAATATTCTCTGAATCTCTAAATAAAATGTTTAGTAAACTTTCAACTTTTTCTATTTGGATTTGACCTTTTTTATCAAAAACGACTTCTAAAAGTATGTCTAAAATCTCTTCAGAATTATCGGTTAGTAGTTTTTTTGCAATATATGGATAAGCTATTTTTAGAATCTTAAATTCAGGATCTAACCTTAGTGCTAAACCCTCTTGACTAACAACGGCTCTTATTATTAAGGCAAACCTACTGGGGACTCTGAAAGGATAGGAATACATTAGTTTTGAGAATTTATCAGTTACATTTTTAAGATTAAAATTACCAACCTCAGCACCAAAAGATCCTCCTAGAACTTCTTTTAATGGTTCAACAAGTTTTTGAAGATCTTGTTCTTTGGTTAAAAAACCTAATTTCTGGAAATCTTCTGCGAGAAGATAATATTCTTCGTTTATTATGTGAACAATTGCCTTGATAAGAGTAAGTCTATCTGAATTTGTAATAGTATCCATCATTCCAAAATCAACATAAGCTAAATTCCCACAATCTGCATTTCCTCCTTTGAGAGCAAACATATTTCCTGGATGTGGGTCTGCATGAAAATATCCAAATTCAAATAATTGCTGAAGTCCACTGATGACACATGTTTTTATAAACGAAGCAGGTATTAAGTTATTTTCCTCGAGTAAAAATCGATCTCTTAACTTAACTCCATCAATCCAAGAAGTTGTGATTACCCTTTTAGATGAAAACTGTTTTTCTAATTTAGGAATAAAAATATTTGGATTTTCTTTGAATAAATTTGCAAACTTCAAAGCATTTCCGGCCTCTTTTTGATAGTCAATTTCATCAAAAAGTGCCTTACCGAATTCATCTATTATCTCTCCAATTCCAACACCTATATTTAATGGTAAGAGTGGGGATAAAAAAGTTCCTAAAAACCTTAAAATTACAACATCCCTTCTTATAAGGAAGTATAAATTTGGCCTCTGTACTTTCACAGCTAGATAAGAATTATTTAATTTTGCTTTATAAACTTGTCCTAAGCTTGCTGAAGCAATAGGACTATCGGGAAACTCTTCAAATAATTCATTAGCAGGGGAACCAAGTTCCTCTTCAATGATTTTTAAAGCAATTTTGTGATCAAATGCTGGGAGATTATCTTGTAAGTTTGTAAGTTCAGTAAGCCAATCTTGTCTAACAAGATCTGGTCTAGTTGAGAGTGCTTGGCCTAATTTGATAAAACAAGGCCCTAAATCCGTTATTACATCAAAAAGATATTTCGAGAGATTTTTTTGTACATTTTTGTTTTTACTGTTACCTTGAAAAAGTATTCTTAAAAAAAGAAAAATAAAAGTTAAAAGGATATATAAAACTCTTGGGATAAAAATCCATGGTCTCAAAATCAACCAAAGAAAGTCTTCTTTTGCTGAATATTCCGAATAAGATCTTTTCATTAAAGTTAAAAAATATCAAAAAAGATTACCATGTTGTCCATTCTATATATGTCAATAATACTTTATGAGCATTTCATCTTTTCTAACTAAAAAGTTTTTAAAGTCTTTATTCTTTCCCGCTCATAACAGAGGGGCAGCTTTACCAAAGAAATTAGTGAAGTTGTTAAAAAATCCACCTGGGTATTGGGACTTGCCCGAACTCCCAGAAATAGGTTCCCCACTATCCCAAAACGGATTAATTGCTAAATCTCAAAGAGAATTCTCCGACAAATTTGGGGCTAAAGGATGTTTTTTTGGCGTTAATGGAGCTTCCGGACTAATACAATCAGCAGTAATTGCAATGGCAAATCCAGGCGAAAATATCCTGATGCCTAGAAATGTTCATATAAGTGTCATAAAAATCTGTGCGATGCAGAATATAAATCCAATATTTTTTGACTTAGAATTTTCAACCATAACGGGTCATTACAAACCAATTACAAAAATTTGGTTGGAAAATGTATTTAAAAAATTAAATTTTGATGAGAATAAAATTGCAGGGGTTATTCTTGTAAACCCCTCTTATCATGGCTATACCGGAGATTTAGAGCCTTTAATAGATTGTTGTCATCAAAAAAATTTACCTGTTTTAGTTGATGAAGCCCATGGTTCATATTTCCTTTTTTGTGAAAATCTTAATTTACCAAAACCGGCCTTATCTTCAAAAGCTGATTTAGTGGTTAATTCATTGCATAAGTCACTCAATGGATTAACTCAAACGGCGGTAATTTGGTACAAAGGGAATCTAA
>QCDN01000003.1 GCA_003280885.1 Prochlorococcus sp. AG-355-J04
TCCTATTAAGAGATGAGCTTCGGTAACAATCCAAACTTTGATCAATCGAGAGAAATCCTTCCAAGCCAAAACGCCAAAATAGAAGTTATTGGTGTAGGTGGTGGTGGCAGTAATGCAGTCAATAGAATGATAAATAGTGATTTAGAAGGTGTTTCATTTAGAGTCCTCAATACCGATGCACAAGCCCTACTACAATCTTCTGCAGAGAGCAGAGTTCAACTTGGACAAAACCTCACTAGAGGTTTAGGTGCTGGTGGGAATCCAAGTATTGGACAAAAAGCAGCCGAAGAATCCAAAGAAGAGCTTCAACAAGCTTTAGAGGGATCTGATTTAGTTTTTATAGCCGCTGGAATGGGTGGAGGAACTGGTACGGGTGCAGCTCCTGTTGTTGCAGAAGTAGCCAAACAAAGTGGGGCTCTAACAGTAGGTATAGTAACCAAACCATTTTCTTTTGAAGGGAAAAGAAGAATGCGTCAAGCAGAGGAGGGGATCGCAAGACTAGCTGAAAACGTTGATACTCTTATAGTTATTCCAAATGACCGATTAAAAGACGTTATAGCAGGAGCGCCCCTTCAAGAAGCATTTAGGAATGCTGATGATGTTCTAAGGATGGGAGTCAAAGGCATTAGTGACATAATTACTTGTCCAGGATTAGTTAATGTTGATTTTGCAGACGTAAGATCAGTTATGACGGAAGCTGGCACTGCTCTCCTCGGAATAGGTATAGGTTCAGGAAGATCGAGAGCTATAGAGGCAGCACAGGCGGCAATGAATAGTCCTTTATTAGAAGCAGCTAGAATTGATGGAGCTAAAGGCTGCGTTATAAATATTACTGGAGGCAAAGATATGACTTTAGAAGACATGACCTCTGCATCTGAAATTATTTATGATGTCGTAGATCAAGAAGCAAATATTATTGTTGGTGCAGTGGTTGATGAGGCAATGGAAGGGGAGATACAAGTTACTGTAATTGCCACAGGATTTGAAACAACCCAACCATTAAACCAGCAAAGAATAAAAAACAGATTATCTAATCAACCCTTATACAACTTTTCCGAGAATAAAGAATCAGGAGCCAGTATTCCTGAGTTTTTAAGATTAAGGCAAAATAAAAAAGATATAGGTTAAAAGGTAAAATAGAGTGACTCGGTTATCTCGCCTGCCTCAAGCATCCCTTGTGGCTGCTACCTTCCGGTCCTGACCAGGTTTAGGCGTTAAAACCGCGAAAGGCCGAGTCAGAATCATACTAGCAATTCTTGATTAAAAAAGATACATAAATTTATTATGTTACCTTCAGACCTAGTTATTTATAAAAAAAAATCTCGCAAAATCATTGCACTTACTGCATGGGACTCCATATCAGGGTCTATTGCAGAACAGGCAAATGTTGATCTCGTACTAGTTGGAGATTCATTAGCAATGGTCTGCTTAGGATACAAATCTACATTGCCATTGACTTTAGAAAACATAATTTATCATACTAATGCAGTTTCAAGAGGATTTAAGAAGAAAATTGAGGAACAACCTTTAGTCGTTTCAGATATGCCTTTTCTGACTTACCAATGTGGTGAGGATAAAGCTGTTGAGTATGCTGGGAAAATTATTCAGAGCACTTATGCAAAAGCTGTAAAAGTGGAAGGAGCTGAACCAGAAATACAAAAAGTTATTTCTAGATTAATAAGAATGGGAATCCCCGTGATGGGTCATTTAGGTCTTACACCACAAAGCTATCTAAATATTGGATTAAGAAAACAAGGAGAGAGCTTAGCAAGCCAAGAAAAAATCAAGAAAGAAGCTTCAATTCTTGAAGAATTAGGATGTTTTTCAATAGTTCTTGAACATATTCCTGATTTGCTTGCTAAAGAAATACAAAATTCTTTAACAATTCCCATAATAGGTATCGGTGCAGGTAATTACTGCGATGGGCAAGTAAGAGTTACTGCAGATTTGTTAGGCCTCAATGATGATCAACCACCATTTTGCAAACCAATTATCCAAGGAAAGAAACTATTTAAGGATAAGTTAAAAGAATGGGTAGAATCTGAAAGACTCAACTAATCACCTACATTTTGTCCTAAGTAGAGATTCGCTAAGAACGTATTTATTGCAATTGTTTTTATAAAAAAATCTAGTAAACCTCTTATTTAAAATTACAGCCCTCTGATTCAGCTCTTTCTAGATGAGAGAAACGAAATCTATAAAGATTAAAACTTACAGTATTGCTTACACCTCGATAATCTGAATATCTTATAAGCATCGAGTCATGTTCTTTAAATTTTTTAATGAATTTCTTCGCACTTTTTAGGAAAAATGCATTGAAACTTTTATTAGAATAAACCCAATATTCTTCTGCTGGATTATCATCCCAACGAATTGCAACTGTAAATCTAGAATCTAGGACATCATCTGTTCCAATAATGATAGTTACTTTTTTGCCATCACATTTCACAAAAAGTTGATTTTTCTTAGTTTCATTTGCCACTATTCCTGTTGAAATAACTTTCCTATCAGTTATGGGGTCTACTTCACTGACATAATAATCTGAAAAAACAGGTGAACAAAAAGCTAACGAACTAATTAGTAGTTAATAAATCTTTTTCACGAAAGAAGTGACTTTTTATTAATTATTACAGCTCAATTCTAATTTATTTTTATTGCAGATATTCGCTTTACCTTTTGTTAAAGAAGTTTCAGAAGTTATTTATTTTATTACACAAATTCCCTATAAAAGCAGTGATAGCAATAATTTTGGCTATTACACTAAGGGGATGATTAGTCTCAATTAATCTCATCCCACCACTTAAACATAGAAACAAGAACTTGATTGCTTAGTTCCATGCCATTAGGCTCACTTAAAAAAAATCTATTACCCCTCCTTACTAAAAGTCCACTTTCAAGAAACCTTTCCCATTCTGCAAGCAATTTACTGAAGTTGCTTTCAAATTTTTTGTTTCCCCAGTTTTGTTTTTTAAATACTTCTTTGATATCTAAACCCTCTTTGAGTCTTAATCCCAACATTATTTTCTCATCAAGTTCGTTATAGACAAACTCCTTATTAGTAAGGGATGAATCTAAATTAAATTCGTATTGTCTAGTTACCCATTCTTTATATTCTTTACTAACTCTTGGTCTAGTTAATTTTTCCCCCCAAGGTGAACTAGTGGAACCTTGACCAAAACTCCACCAGCCTAAACCACTCCAATAAACTCTATTATGTCTCGATTGATGTTGCGGAAGGCAATAGTTTGAAATTTCATATCTTGAATACCCTGAGTTTTTTAAAATTAAATGTGTTGATTCACTATTTCTAAAAGCTTCTTCATCACTTGGGAGTTTTAATTTGCCTAAATTAATTAATTTTTTAAAAACAGTACCATTTTCAATATTTAAATCATAAATAGATAGATGTGGTGGTGAAAATGTTATCGTTTTTTTTAAGTCATCCTGCCATACTGTAAATCCACTAAGTGGTAAGTTTTGAATTAAATCTAAACTCCAGCTTTTTATTAACCCAGAATCATATGCTCTCTTCAACCATAAACAAGATTTTTCTGCATCTTCTTTCAAATGACGCCTTCCCGACTTTTGAAGTATCTGATTATTAAAACTTTGTACTCCGAGACTAAATCTATTTATCCCAGCATTTATAAATCCAAAAAGATCATCTTGAGTAAAACTAGCTGGATCAATCTCCATAGTTATTTCAGCACCATAGTCAATTCCATAATTTTCTTTAAAAAGATTAATTAATTCTTTGATTTGGGTAGGATCTAAAATTGATGGTGTACCACCTCCTATATAAATCGTCGATAGAGGTGATTTATGCTTAATTGACAATATTTCTTTATATAAATACTGCAAATACTCCTCAACAGTTTTGCTTCCATAACCTTTTAAAGTTTCAACTTTGTTTCCTAGTGGAATAACTGCAAAATCACAATAAAAACACCTTCTGTGGCAAAAAGGAATGTGCACATAAGCACTTCTTGGAAACTTATTCATAATCTAGATTCATTTTTAAGCCTCAAAAAAGTATTAAGGATCGAAAAAAATAAAATCCTTATTTACTCAATTAATAAATCCTAGTAGATTATAGATATGACAGATATCTTAGTATTAATTTTATTTGTATTGTCTGGGGCTGCTTCAGGGTGGCTTGGTGTTGATTTATTGCCAGTAGACATACTCAAACAGGTATCTAATGTAGAAGGTTTTAGAATTGTTTTAGCAATAATCGGTTTTTTTGTAGGATTAGCAGCTGGTTTTGTATTCCTTCAACTTAGAAAGACTTTTCTTGATCAAATAAGAACAATGCCTACGGACTTACTAATAAGTAGGTCTGTAGGATTAATTTTAGGATTACTTGTTGCCAATCTACTACTAGCTCCAATACTATTAATTCCCTTCCCTAGAGAGGTTTTTTTCGCAAAACCGTTAGCAGCTATATTAAGCAATATTTTCTTTGGTGTACTTGGTTATAAGTTGGCAGATACCCATGGAAGGACATTATTAAGATTATTCAATCCTAATAACACTGATGCATATCTAGTCAATGAAGGAATCCTCCCTGCTGCAAGTCCAAAAATTCTAGATACCAGCGTAATTATTGATGGAAGAATCAATGGCCTATTGAATTGCGGCTTATTGGAAGGGCAATTAATTATTGCTCAAAGTGTAATTGATGAATTACAAACTTTAGCTGATTCAAGCAGTAATGAAAAAAGGTCGAAAGGCAGAAGAGGTCTCAAGTTACTAAAAGAATTAAGAGATTTATATGGGAGAAGACTTGTAATAAACCCAACCAAGTATGAAGGTAATGGGGTAGATGAAAAACTCCTAAAAATTACTGAGGATATGACAGGAACTTTAATTACGGCTGACTATAATCTTTCTCAGATCGCTGAAGTTAAAGAATTAAAAGTTATGAATTTGAGTGATTTGGTTATTGCTTTAAGGCCAGAAGTACAACCAGGAGAGTCACTTAATATAAAAATCGTGAGAGAAGGCAAAGAAAAAATGCAAGGTATTGGATATTTAGATGACGGCACAATGGTAGTTATTGATGAAGCAAAGAATTTTGTGGGAAGCAGATTAGATATTGTCATTACAGGAGCATTACAAACTCCCACTGGAAGAATGGTCTTTGGAAAACTAATAAATAATCCTGAGTCAAACAAATCTTTTAAATCACCAGCGACACAGGGCTAAATCTAGCTAGAATCAGTTCAATCTTAATTTTGTGATACAAATGACTGTATCTGCTCCTTATTACGGCGAAAACACCGTTATGAGGACCCCGCCCCCTGATCTCCCCTCTCTTTTACTAAAAGAGCGAATTGTTTATCTTGGTTTACCATTATTTTCAGATGATGATGCGAAAAGACAATTAGGAATGGATGTTACTGAGTTAATCATTGCTCAACTTCTTTATTTAGAGTTTGAGGATCCAGAAAAACCAATCTATTTCTATATCAATTCAACTGGAACAAGTTGGTACACTGGTGACGCAGTTGGTTTTGAAACAGAGGCTTTCGCTATCTGCGATACAATTAGCTATATTAAGCCTCCAGTACATACAATATGTATCGGACAAGCAATGGGTACTGCCGCAGTTATTCTTTCATCTGGCACTAAGGGGCAAAGAGCCGCTCTTCCACATGCTTCCATTGTTTTGCATCAACCTATAAGCGGAGCAAGAGGCCAAGCAACGGATATCCAAATAAGAGCTGAAGAAGTTTTGAAAAATAAAAAATCAATGCTAGAGATTCTATCTCGTAATACTGGAAAGACAATCGAAGAACTCTCAAAAGATTCTGACAGGATGAGTTATCTCAACCCCCAAGAAGCCCTGGATTATGGAGTCATCGATAGAATACTTACAAGTCAAAAAGATCTACCAAATAAAATTTAACACTCACAAAACTATTTTAAAATCATGCCAATAGGAACTCCAAGTGTGCCTTACAGACTTCCAGGAAGTCAATACGAAAGATGGGTCGACATATATACAAGACTAGGTGTTGAAAGAATTCTTTTTCTTGGACAAGAAGTGAATGATGGTATTGCTAATAGCCTTGTTGCACAAATGCTTTATTTAGATTCTGATGATAATTCCAAACCTATCTATCTGTATATAAATAGCCCAGGAGGATCAGTTACTGCTGGCTTGGCTATATATGACACTATTAAATACGTAAAAAGTGATGTAGTGACTATATGTGTAGGCCTCGCAGCCTCCATGGGAGCTTTTCTATTGGCTGCTGGTACAAAAGGTAAAAGAGTTGCTTTGCCCCACAGCAGAATAATGATTCATCAACCCTTAGGAGGGACATCTCAACGCCAAGCAAGTGATATTGAAATAGAAGCTAAGGAAATTTTAAGAATTAAAGATATGTTAAATATGTCTATGGCAGATATGACAGGCCAATCATTTGAAAAAATTGAAAAGGATACTGATAGAGATTATTTTCTAAGTGCGGAAGAAGCAAAAACTTATGGCCTAATTGATAGAGTAATTACTCATCCAAGCGAAGCAAATCAGTCTTAAATTTTCTAAATTAATATTTTAATTTTAATTTTTAAATTAATAATTTTTTTGGTTTATTTACACCTTAATGTCTAAAATAATAATTATCAAATGCAAAGAAGCTACAACTAATGACCCAACTCTTTTACGACGCAGATGCAGATCTAAGTCTTTTAAATAATAAAACAATAGCGATTATTGGATATGGTTCACAAGGTCATGCACATGCCCTAAACCTTAAAGATAGCGGTATGGATGTAATTGTTGGATTATATAAAGGAAGTAAGTCCGAAAGCAAAGCAATTAGCGATGGTCTACAAGTCTTTAGCGTTTCTAAAGCTTGCGAAAAAGCTGACTGGATTATGATTCTCCTCCCAGATGAGTTTCAGAAAGATGTTTACCTTAAAGAAATAGAGCCAAACTTAAAAGAAGGAAAGATATTAAGTTTTGCTCATGGCTTCAATATAAGATTCGGACTTATCAAACCTCCTAGTTTTGTGGATGTTGTAATGATTGCCCCAAAAGGACCTGGACACACTGTTCGTTGGGAATACCAGAATGGTCAAGGAGTTCCAGCATTGTTTGCAGTAGAGCAGGATTCTTCAGGAAGTGCAAGATCATTGGCAATGGCTTACGCTAAGGGGATTGGCGGAACGAGAGCTGGGATTCTTGAAACAAACTTCAAAGAAGAAACAGAAACTGATTTATTTGGCGAACAAGCTGTTTTGTGCGGAGGATTATCAGAACTCGTAAAATCAGGCTTCGAAACTCTTGTTGAGGCAGGATATCAGCCCGAACTTGCTTACTTCGAATGCTTACATGAAGTTAAACTTATTGTTGATTTAATGGTAAAGGGAGGCTTATCTCAAATGAGAGATTCCATTTCAAATACTGCAGAATATGGAGATTATGTAAGTGGTAAAAGACTTATTAATAGTAATACAAAGAAAGAAATGCAGAAAATTCTAAAAGATATTCAAGATGGTACTTTCGCTAAGAATTTTGTAGAAGAATGCGATAAAAACAAACCATTAATGACAAAATTAAGAGAGGAAAACTCAAAACATGAAATTGAGAGAGTAGGCAAAGGTTTGCGCTCTATGTTCAGTTGGCTGAAATAAATTTATTTTTAATTTTTCTTGGATCAATTGGTTTTGATTTATTAATAGGTGATCCAAGATTTTTTATCCACCCTGTTCAAATAATTGGCTTCTATATAAAAAAAGTATCTGATTACCTTATAAATAATATTGGAGAAAATAAAAATATATTGTTTTGGGGCGGTCTTATCGTAGCTTTATCCACTATTGGGATGAGTTTTGGTTTAGGGAAATTGATAGAAATTAGTTATATGCAATCAAGAAATAATTTTTTTAGTGGTTTTTTGATTTTTTTGGGGCTTTCAAGTTGTATTGCCACTAGGGGACTTATTTCAAGTGTGAAAGAGATTGTAGAGTTAATAGAATGCAAAGAAATTAATGACCAAAATAAGAGAATAATCAAAGAGAAAGTGCAAAGGATAGTAAGTAGGGATGTAAGGTCATCTTCTTTAGAACATCTTTTGAGATCCAGTGCAGAGAGTCTTACCGAAAATTCTGTTGATGGAATATTTGGGCCATTATTTTGGATTTTTATTGGAATTATTTTTATGAAATTTTCAATTTTTCTACCAGGGCCTTTGTCACTTGGTTTTTCTTATAAAGCCATAAGTACTCTAGATTCAATGATAGGTTACAAATATGATTATTTTAGATATTTAGGTTTTTTCAGCGCAAAAATCGAAGATATTTTTACTTTTGTTCCTTCAAGATTGGTTTTAATTACATTGCCTTTAGTTAGTTCCAAAGTTAATGAATATGGATCAATCATAAAAAAAAGCTATCTTGATGGTAAAAAATATGATTCTCCTAATGCTGGCATTTCAGAAGCTATATTTGCATATATTTCTGGTATTAAATTGGGTGGAAAAAGTAAATATAAAAATGAGATCATTGAAAAGCCAATCATCAATAAGAAAGGAGATAACTGCACTGGAGAGAAAATTAAATTGATTTGTCAATTAATTATGAGATTACAATTTTTATGGATAATAATTTTCGTCTTAATTTTTTTTACAATTACGAATTTAATTTAACAATAAATTAGTTTTAAAATTATTAAAATGAATAATAAAGGTCCAATGCAAGAAAACGGCTCCCCAATCGAAAATCAAAATGATGATTTTACTAATACATCAACTGATAGTGAATACTCAAAATGGGTAGACAATCAGGGAGATGAAGTAAAGAATGTTTTTGGATTTAATAGCAGTGCTGAACTTGTAAATGGGAGAGCAGCAATGATTGGATTCTTAATGCTCATTTTAACTGAGTTAGTTTTTAGCGGCAGACCAGTGACGTCTTCAATTTTTGGTATTAATTAAAATGGAATCAAAAAATTCTAATTCATTAAAAGTATTTTTATACATATCTGTATGGGTAATAATTTGGGGCACCTTAGGTTCTCTTATCGATTATCCTCTATATAAAAATAAAATTTATTTAGAAGGAAGCGTATATCAGTATCTTACTTTCACTGTTACAGCGATTATTTCCATTATATGTGGGATATTTTTATATAAAAAAATTGATTTATAAAAACTTGTACCTGAATTTCTTAATAATTTTTGCTGGCTCTTTGCTGTCATTGGACTCATAAAGTATCCACTTATGTGTCTCAGTATCATGATCACAACCATAATTACCTGACAACTTATCGTAGCTTGATAGAATTGAGTGACAATACTGATCTGCCTCAAAAGCAGAGTCATATCCTGTTAGAAAATATATCAAAACTAGAATAGTTACTATGAAAAAAAATACTTGAGAAACTAAATTAACTACCTTCATAAGCCATTCTAAAATTTAAATATATCATTTAATAAAATTTTTCGATCTAAAATATGGCTAACGACCAACATTAAAAACAAAGTCATGGAATTCTTGATTATTCAGATACAAAAATACTAAAAGTATTAGAGTTAAGTTCAAGCCTAGTACTATTGATCCAAAAATATTTATTTGTTTTTTTCCTGGCAAAGTGTAAGTAAACTTCTTGCCTTTAAGAAAAGCAGCTAAACCTTTTTTTTCTTTTATAGAGTCTTTTAATTCATCATCATTTTTAACTTCATTATCAGAGAAACCTTTTACCATTACAAATTAAATAACAAATTTATATTATTCCAAAAAAATAAATTATTTTAATAATTAACAATTTTTAATCACATATGGGGTCATAAATGAAATTCTCTTATTTAAAAAATTTTTTAAATAATAAACTTCAATAATTTCCGACTGCAACCCCAATAAACTAGATTGACATTTGAATCTATTTTGATCAAATACTACTAATTGAAGTTTTTCTATTTCAGAAACTAACTCTTTACAAACTTGGGATTGAGAATCTTTAATACAATCACTAGATTGTTGTAAAATCTTAGATTTTGTTGGTATTGTTTCTGCCATAACAGAATTAGACAATAACAAAATTTTTAGGAATAAAGTAGTTAAACATTTCATTACTTCTTAAGATTTCAAAATTTTGGATACCTTGTTAAGGGTTTTGGTCATTAAGCTAATTGTATTTTATTGAAATTTAAAAAAAAAGATGCCCTAAAAGAGCACCTTAGTATTGAGGAAAGAACTAGATTAAAAAGATTACCCTTGAACTCTATCCTTAAAAAGTTTACCTGCAGAAAATGTAGGAACTCTTTTAGCAGGTATTGCTATTTTTTCGCCTGTCTTAGGGTTTAATCCCTGTCTTGCAGAACGATCTCTTGGCTCAAAAGAACCAAATCCTAGTAAGGAGACTTTTTTGCCTTCCACTACTGAGTCAACAATAGTTTCAATAGCTGCATCAACAACTAAAGAAACATCCGTTTTTGTGAGCTCTGTACGAGCAGCAACAAGATTTACTAAATCAGCTTTGTTCATTGAATTGTTTATAAAGCAGAGATTTAAAGACAAGTGTTTTAATCAAGTCTAAAAACCTCGAACTTGCATATCATATGGAGCAAATACAAATACGGCAACCGAAAATGCCGGCGGCGCAAAGCTTTATACAAATCTTAGGGACATTTTTAGC
Source organism: Prochlorococcus sp. AG-355-J04 (assembly GCA_003280885.1). GTDB lineage: Bacteria > Cyanobacteriota > Cyanobacteriia > PCC-6307 > Cyanobiaceae > Prochlorococcus_A. Next base: position 10,649 of record QCDN01000003.1, read on the forward strand.
TAAATTATTTATTTTTACAGCCTCACATTTTTCTTATATAAAATTAGACTCTTTAACTAGAAAACAGCTAAAACCACTGGTAGCACTTAATTTATACTAAAAAAATCTAAATTCATTTATCAAAGAAGAAGTTTCCAAAGGAAATAAAGTTAAGAATTTAAGCTATTTATTATATTTTATTAATTTTCAGATATATTTCCTTCTCATCACATGAAAAAGCATAATTTGTATTTTGAAATCAAGAAAAAACTAGTTTTCTCATTAATAAAGTTTCGCTCTAAATCGTTCTAATCGCTGAGCAGATGGATCTATAAATTGCAAAAAATTAGAAAATCAAAACTCTTTAGGCTCTAATCAAGTTAATGAGTGAAACCTTAAATTTGAGTTTTTTTTTTAATTTTGCATCTATTATTCGTATAACAACAATTTGAATAAATTATCCCAATATTTAACTATCAATGATAAAGAGAAAGTGACTCATATCAATAAAGGTAACCCATTTCCTTTAGGAAGTTCTCTAACTTCACAAGGAGTTAATTTTTCCCTTATAGCCACAAATGCAGAATATGTAGAAATCTTATTGTTTGAGAAAGAAGACTCTATTTCCCCAAAAACTATATTGAAATTAGATCAAAACCATAATACAGGTCCCTACTGGCATGTGGAAATAAAAAATCTAAGTGAAGGTTGTATTTATGCTTTTAGAGTAAAACAAAAAAATAATGAAATCAATCATAACTATGAAAAAAAAGTATTACTAGATCCATGTTCAAGGGGTATTACAGGATGGGATAGTTATAAAAGAGAAAATGCATTAAAAGCTCAAGAAAATACTAATTCTTGCCTTAAAAGTGTTGTTTGCGATAGAAAGTTATTTAATTTCAAGGATTATCCAAGACCGAAACATTCTTGGGAAGAAACAATTATTTATGAACTCCATATCAAATCCTTCACTGAATCAAATGATAAAAATGAAAGTTGTTTCAAGAAATTTTTAAAAAAGATACCTTATCTCAAAGAACTCGGTATTACAACAATTGAATTACTTCCGATTTTTTGTTTTGATCCAACTGACGCACCAAATGGTTTAGAGAATTTTTGGGGTTATAGTCCAATCAATTGGTTTACCCCTCATTTTGAATATCTTTCGAATGAATCTGCCGAAAAGAATAGAGAGGAATTTAGAAGATTAGTAGAGGAATGTCATAAGGCCGATATCGAAGTTATTTTAGATGTTGTATATAATCACACCTCTGAGGGAGATTCTCAAGGGCCTGCAATATCTTGGAAAGGTATAGATGAAAATCTTTATTACTTTATAGGAAAAGATAAAAATTATCAGGACGTCTCTGGGTGCGGTAATACTATTGCAGCAAACAGAGGATTAGTAAGGAAACTAATAATTGAATCATTAAAATGTTGGGCTAGTGAATTTGGGGTAGATGGTTTTAGATTTGATTTAGGAATTGCCCTATCAAGAGGAGAAAATCTTTCTCCACTCGAAAATCCTCCAATTTTTGAAGATATAGAATGTGAACCAGAACTCATCGACATCAAATTAATAAGTGAACCATGGGATTGTGGTGGGTTATATAAATTAGGTGATTTCCCATCTAAGAATACTTTTACTTGGAATGGTCATTTCAGAGATGACTTGCGAAGATTTTGGAAGGGGGATAAAGATACAGCTTGGAATATGAGCGATAAAATTAAAGGTACTCCATCGATTTATAAAGAAGATAATATTTTACCAAAATCAATAAATTTTATTACTTCACATGATGGATTCACTCTAAAAGATTTAGTAACTTTCAATAGAAAACATAATTTTGCCAATAGAGAACAAAATAGAGATGGTGATAACCATAACAATTCTTGGAATCATGGTATCGAGGGACCAACTACAAACTTATTAATCAATGATTTACGAAAAAGACAACAAAAAAATCTTATTCTTAGTTTACTTGTATCTAAAGGTGTTCCAATGATACTTATGGGTGATGAGATAGGAAGGTCACAAGGTGGTAACAATAATTCTTGGTGCCAAAATAATTTATTAGGCTGGATGAATTGGGAACATAATCAACAAGATTTGGAATTATTAGAATATTTTAAATACGTTATAAAAATCAGAAAAAAACTAATAAACATTTTTAATCCATCATCCTTCCCCAACAATCAGACCAATGAAAATATTCCAACATATCATTGGCATGGAACAAAGTTAGATAGCCCCGATTGGAGTAGTTGGTCTCACACAGTTGCATTTAGTATTAACAAAGGCAATACTAATCCACTTATCTGGATAGGTTTAAATGCATTTTCAAAAAGTATAGATTTCTCCTTGCCGAAATGTAAATATAATTGGTTAAAAGTAATTGACACTAGCATGCCTGAGATTTTTGAACCCTTAACTATTAATGAAAAATCTGTTTCAATAAAGAGTAGAAGCTCTTTATTTATAATTTCAGAAGAAGTATTTGGGGCAAAAAATAAATTATTCTAAAAGCGGGCGGCGGGAATCGAACCCGCATCTTCAGCTTGGAAGGCTGAGGTTTTACCACTAAACCACGCCCGCATAAAGTAATAGAATTACCATTGCAATAATACATTATCAAACAATCAACAAAGTATAAAGATTGGAAAATTCACATTCGAAAAAAAATAATACTAGGTCAACAAATAGATTAATGTTCTCTTATGGGCTAGGAGATGCAGGCACCGGTTTAGTCGCGACGCAATTTGGCTTTTTTCTGTTCAAATTCTTTATTTCTGCTGGTTTACCAGTAATAATTGCGGGTTCATTATTAATGTTAATAAAAATATGGGATGCTGTTAATGATCCGTTAATTGGATTTTTAAGTGATCGTACCAAATCAAGATGGGGGCCTAGAATTCCTTGGATGGTAGCAGCATCTGTTCCTCTTGGTTTCTCTTTAGCTGCGATATGGTGGACACCCTCCGGTTCCGTTCTAACCAAGACTATTTACTATGCAATAATTTCTATAGTCGTAATGACGGCTTATACAAGTATTAATCTTCCTTTTGCAGCTCTATCTACTGAAATTTCTGAAAAAACAGCAATAAGAACAAGACTAAACGCATCTAGATTTACTGGCTCAATAATTGCAGGTCTAACTGGTTTAATAATTGCTGGAGTTGTCCTAGGTTCTGAGGGATCAGCAAATAATGAATATTTTTTAATGGGTAAAATAAGTGGATGTATTGCAGTTGCTGCAACATTAATTTCTTGTTGGGGATTGGCTCCATTTGCGAAAAAAGCAAGAAGGCCTTCAGGAAAAGTTGAAGCTATAACACTTCAATTCAAAAGGATTTTCAGAAATAAAAAATTTCTAAAAGTTATTACGCTTTATATACTTCTCTGGTGCGCCTTACAATTGATGCAAACAGTAGCATTAATTTATGTAGAGGATGTATTGAATCTACCAACATATATTGCGAAGTGGATCCCGATACCTTTCCAAATTAGCGCTTTAGTGGGTTTACAAATATGGACCAGAGTATCGAATAAATTGAATAGGATTTCAGCTTTAAACTATGGAGCGATTTTATGGATTATTTCATGTACGGCAGCTTTATTTTTACCTTCACTATCAAAAATTTCAGGAGTTGAGGATAGTTTATTTCTAAATCCCGGCAACATTTTTCTGTTCATTATTTTAATTTTTATAATCTGTCTTATTGGCATTGGAGCTTCAACTGCTTTTCTTATTCCTTGGTCACTTCTTCCTGATGCAATAGACGAAGATCCAGAGAAACCTGCAGGATTATATACTGCTTGGATGGTACTTATTCAGAAGATTGGTATCGCCTTTAGTGTTCAATTATTAGGGTTTTTGTTGTATTTATCAGGTTATCAATCATGCTTTGTTGATAAAGATGGTCTAAATATTATGGAGCAATGCTACTCAGCACAATTAACTATTAGATTATGTATTGGTTTTATACCCTCAATATTGGTAATAATGGGTATCTTAATCATGAGAAAATGGGATCAAAATTAATTACAAACTAATATAAAGATATGTATTACCCTAATTTTTTTAAAAGACTTTTAAACAGCTTAATAATTGGCGGGCAAGCAATTAATTTTATCTTTAGAGGTAAAATTTCCAAAAATGATCTCTTTGACCAACTTATGGAGTCAGGTCCTGGAAGTTTGTTAATTGTATTAATTACAGGAATTGCGGCAGGTACAGTTTTTAATATTCAAGTTGCATCACAACTTACAAGTATGGGGGTTTCAAGTGAAATTGGAGGTTTATTAGCAGTTGGAATGGCGAGAGAAATGGCTCCGCTTCTAACTGCTACTTTAATGACTGGAAAGGTTGCCACTGCCTATGCTGCTCAACTCGGAACTATGAAAGTTACAGAACAAATTGAGGCAATAACAATGTTAAGGACCGAACCAGTCCAATATTTGGTAGTTCCAAGGTTACTATCGATGGTAATAATGTCTCCAATACAATGCCTTTTGTTTTTATCTGTAGCTTTATGGAGTGGACAAATTTGGAGCACAATTTTTTATAAAGTTCCTCCAATAGTTTTTTGGACATCTGTAAGATCAGGTAATGTGAGTTTAACCAGTACAGACTTAACTTCAATGTTAATAAAATCTATAGTCTTCGGATTACTTATTTCAATTATTGCTTGTGGATATGGACTCACCACTAAAGGTGGGCCAAAAGAAGTTGGAACAAGTACAACAGGTGCGGTTGTAATGACTCTTGTTACTGTATCTTTAATGGATGTATTGTTAACACAAATTTTATTTGGATAATTCTATGTTCAACACTAAAGCAAAAAAAGAAGAACCAGTCATAATATCACCATCATTTCAATTACCAATCATTCTAATAGTTTTAAGTTTTATGCTTTTATTTTTAAATATTGGTTCTTTACCAACAATAGTTTTTGCTTCTTTTAGCTTTTTTTTACTACTTCAGTCATGTACTTTAAGAATAAAAATAACAACTGATGATTTTATCGTTTTACAATTAGGTAAAGAAATTAGAACTTTTCCATTCAAAAACTGGATATCATGGAAATTCTTTTTTCCTATAATTCCAGGTATTTTTTATTTTAGAGAAAAGTCCAGCCCTCATTTATTACCAATTTTATTTAATCCAAAGCAATTAAAAGATGAGCTAATAAAAAAAGTTGACTCTCTGGAAATTAAAAATTCCTAAAATTCAGTATTTGCTTTATCATCAAAATTATTTAAATGGCCAATAAAGAAATTTCTAACAATAATCCTGAGAAGGAATTAGTAACAGACAACTCGATTTCAGATGATAAAACCAAACAAATTAGCAAGAAAAATACAACGCTAAATAAAAAAATTTCTCCAAAAAACGACAAATCAAGAAAATCTTTTGATGAAATTTCTAATGAAATTTTTAGAGACCTCGTTTCAAAAAAAGACTCTTTAGTTAAAGAAATAAAAGAGTTAGAAACAAAAAAAGATGAATTAGAAAAAGATATTGATTTAAATTTCAAAGGTCAGTCAGATAATATCGCTAAAAGAGTTAAAGGATTTCAAGAGTACTTAAGCGGAGCTTTACAAAATCTTTCACAAAACGTAGAGAAACTTGAATTAGTTTCACAACCAATAATCGTAAAACCATCTCCCCTTGATGAGAAAAAGCAAAACAATAGCACAAATAATGTGGTAAATGTTCCCGCTCTTTCTGAAACATTTAAGCCAGATGAAAAGATTATAAAAAGTTGCTTTTCAAGTTTCACAGAACAACCTGATTTTTATGCTGAACCCTGGAAATTAAGACGGAGTCTTGATTCAACAGATATAGAAATTATGGATGATTGGTTCTTCAACATGGGCGGAAGAGGTTCTCTTGAAAGTAGAGGATCTCGACAAAAAAATGCATTGTTATCAGCTGGTTTAATTTCTATTCTTGGCGAATTATATGGGGATCAGTTTCAGACTCTTATTTTAGCTTCGCAGCCTGAACGATTAGGTGAATGGAGAAGAATTCTTCAAGATTCACTTGGTCTCACAAGGGATGACTTTGGACCTAATAGTGGGATTGTTCTTTTTGAAAGACCTGAAGGCGTCATCGAAAGAGCTGATAGATTAGAAGCTAATGAAGAATTACCATTAATTATCATTGATGCAGCAGAAACCTCTGTTGATATTCCAATACTTCAATTCCCATTATGGGTTGCATTTGCTGGTTCAGATAATGAAATTTACGATGATCTTGAACTAAACTAATCTTTATGAATCTCTTAATAATTTTTACAAGTTATCTTTTCGGATCACTTCCAACGGGTTTTTTAATTGGGAAATATCTAAAAAATATAGATCTAAGAACTATAGGTTCTGGATCTACAGGTGCCACAAATGTCTTAAGAAATGTTGGGAAATGGCCAGCACTTTTTGTATTTATTATTGACGTTGGTAAAGGCCTTCTTGCAGTAAAAATTGCTCAATATTACACAGATCAAGGATTAATAGAAGTTTTAGCAGGCATATCCGCTATCTCAGGACATATATGGCCAATATGGCTTAAAGGTAAAGGAGGGAAAGCTGTTGCGACTGGATTAGGTATGTTTTTGGCTCTTTCATGGAAGGTTGGGCTGGCATCTCTTGGCATTTTTTTAATAGTCCTGACAAGAACAAAATTTGTTTCTTTATCGAGTATTTCAGCTGCAATCTTACTTCCTATTTTTATGTTTTTTTACCTCGGTAATTTTATACACTCATACTTTTTTATAAGTTTAATTGTGGCAATATTAGTAATCTGGAAACATAGAACAAATATAAGAAGATTGATTAAAGGAGAAGAATCCAAAATTAACCAGAGTTAATAGATTTAAAAATTTCTATTAGAGCTTTATTAGGGTCTTTTGCTTTTGATATTGATCTACCAATAACTAATTTAGAAGCACCATTATCTATAGCTTCATGAGGATTCATAATTCTATTTTGATCATCTTTATTTTCAATCTTTAACCTTATACCTGGTGTAATTAGTTCAAAATTATCCTTATAAATAGATCTCAACATTTTTACCTCCCAAGGGGAACAGACACATCCATCTAATCCAGCATCAAAAGACAACTTTGCAAGTCTCAATACATTTTCTTCAATTGAATTATTTCTATCAAGATCAGTTTGAAAATCTTTAAGAGAAAAGCTTGTTAAAACAGTTATTCCTACAACAATTGGAGGTTTTACACTGACTGAGGTGGCTCCTTCTATAGAAGCTTTCTTCGAACCCTTTAGAGCTTTTAGACCTGCTGAAGCATGAATAGAAATTATATCAACCCCTAATTTTGAAACTTGGAAACATGCTGCACTCATGGTATTTGGAATATCATGAAATTTTAAATCTAAAAAAATTTTTTTATTTAAACTTTTTAATATTTCAATAACTCTTGGGCCCTCCCTAACAAAAAGCTCTAAACCAACTTTCACCCACTTGATATTAGGACATTTTTCTAGAATTGATTTTGCTTGACTTACATCTAGTCCATCAATTGCCAATATTATTTTATCTTCTGAATTAAATTTTTTTTTCATCAATTTTCAGTTTTCAAACCTCTTAATTATTTTTTTTCCAATTTGCAAAATTTTCCCTTTCAAATCTTTTTTTGAATCAAAAACCAAATCAGGATTTATTACTTTCTGACTATCAATTTTTACGCCCCCACCTTTAATAGATCTTTTGGATTCGCTGCTAGACTTAAAAAGTTTTAGAGCACTTAGCAAGTAAAAAAACTTAACTGGAAAAACTATTTCTTTTAATGAAATCTCTGGAATTTCTCCAACTTTTTCTTTGTGTCCAAGAAATATTTTTTCGCAGTTTGATTGCGCCTTTAATGCTTCTTCAGCCCCATGGAATAAAGTAGTAACTTCTAAAGCCATTGTTCTCTGTAATTCACGAGGATTTGAATTTTGGAGAAAGCTCAAATCTAATTCAGTAAGTAATTCAAAATAGGCAGGTATTATATTGTCGGGGACTTTTTCTAATTTTGAATACATGGAAAGAGGATCATCGGTCAAACCGACAGTGTTAAATTCAGATTTACTCATCTTCTTAATTCCATCTAAACCTGTCAAAATTGGCAACAGAACACCAAATTGAGGTTCTTGTTTAAAATGCCTTTGAAGATCTCTTCCTATTGCAATATTAAATTTCTGATCTGTACCTCCAAGCTCAATATCTGATTGGACAACTACCGAATCGTAACCTTGTAGTAGTGGATATAAGAATTCATGCAAAGCAATTGGAACTTGTGAAGTGTACCTTTTATTAAATTCCTCCTTGGCTAGCATTTGACTAACTGTTGCACTTCCCATTAATTCAATTATCGAATTAAGATTTAATCCTTTTAACCATTCACTGTTATATCTAATTTCTATTCTATCTTTTGAATCAAAATCTAAAATAGATTCATTAGCTGGCTTACCCATTCCTAGTTGGGTTAAGTATGTTTTAGCATTATCCTTAACCTGTTTCTCCGATAACTGCACTCTTGTTTTGTTTTTTCCGGTGGGGTCTCCAATTTGAGCAGTAAAATCACCAATAATTAAAACTGCAATATGTCCATTATCTTGGAATGCCCTAAGTTTTTTAAACAATATGCTATGCCCAAGATGAATATCTGTTCCAGTTGGATCGATTCCGAGTTTAACCCTTAATTTTTTATTATTTTTTTTCGCATGATCAATTATCTCCGAAAAAGCTTGATCTGTTCCCTTTTTTGGAAAATATTCTTCTATTCCTCTTGAAAGCCATAGTGGCAATTCTAAATTATCTGACATGAAGCTTTAAACGTTTAATTCAAGAAGTTTTATCAAGTTCATCCTTCATTCTTATTAAGGTTTTATTCATTTGATCGAACATTTGATCAGGAGTAATCCCAAATTGACTTAACTGAGTCTTTAATTGTTCTACTGTCATTTTTGCTTGAAAATCTTCAGACAATTCAAATCTCTTCATAAAAACCTTATAACGATCCATAAGAGATTCCATTTTTTTTATAAACATTTTTTTCCCTTCTCTATCAAATTTTCCATAATCAGAACCAAGTTTCATAAGTTCTTGGTAATCAGTAAAAAGCTTTTTAGCTTCTTCTTGAACAATGTCTGACTCAAAAAATCCCATTTCTATTTTTTTTCTTCTCAAGATTAAGGCTCAATTACAAGATAACAAGAATCTTTTAAATTGATTAGAACATTAATAAATTTTAGTTTATAAATAATTCTTTGAATTATTTTTTTTCAGAATTAAATTTAATAGACATGTTTCATAAATATTGGAAAAATTCAACTTAAATAATATTTCAAACCAAAATAGACAATTTGAATTATTTGGTTCAAATTTAAATACATCAATTAATTTTCAACACTCAAATAATCTAAAAATCAAAGGCGAAATCCTAACTGAATGGAGAAATAAAATCCATAATCACCAATTCGAAATTTCAAAAGATACTCACAATAAAACTTTGCACCAAACAAGTCTTCCTATAAATACAATTTCCAATGAAAGAAAAATTGATCCTTTTTCCCTGCAGCCATTATCATTGAACTTTTGGAGAACCAATCAATATATACACAATGGTCCAGCAATGTATTTTGTAATTGACTCGTTAAAGAGTTCTAAAATAATCCTTTATATAGGAGAAACAAATTCAGCAAATAAAAGATGGAAGGGAGAACATGACTGTAAAAATTACCTCATGAACTATAAAGAAGCCCTAGCTCATAACAACCTCTCAAGTCACCAAGATATTCGTTTCTTCTTAGATGTACCTAAAGAAGTAAAATTAAGACGTAAATTAGAACAGCAACTGATATATTTATGGTTACCACCTTTTAATAAAGAAACTCGAGATAGGTGGGCAACTACTTTCACAAATAACTAAAAGTTAATTAAATCCTTTTTACAAATGCAATTTTCCACATTCCAAAAAAATCTAGATAACTGGCAAGGTGCTACCTTAATTTTTGGAGTTTTAGAGGAAGAAATTGAAAGCCAACTTGAAGACATAAAATTTATTGTTGATTCAAGTTTATTACTCAAAAAAGTTACTCAAAGAAAATTCAAAGGTGAAAAAGGAAAAGCTTTAAGCTTTGAATTTTTAGATCAAAAATTAGAAACTTTAATCATAGTTGGACTTGGCAAATCTAAAGCCTTAAATAAAAGTGATATAGAAAGCTCCATAGGAAATCTTATTAGAAAAACTGTTGATAAAAATGAAAAAATCAGCATCTTACTACCTTGGGAATTAATAAATTCACAACTCGAAATAAATCAATTAGCAGAGTCAGTCAGATTATCTGCTTATAAGGACAATAGATTCAATAAGAAAAAAGATGAAAAGAAAGTTCTTAAAGAAATAGAGTTTTTGAACTTAAAAAAATTTGAGAATATTAGCTTTGAAGAGACAGGAAAAATATGTGAAGGTGTTGAACTAGCCAGAAGACTTGTAGCAGCCCCTCCAAATAGTCTTACCCCCCAGGAAATGTCTATGCAAGCTTCTCAAATAGCTAAAGATCATGGTTTAGAAGTGAAAATTTTAGAGGCAAAAGAATGCGAAGATTTAGGAATGGGCGCGTATTTAGCTGTAGCAAAAGGTTCTGATCTAGATCCTAAATTTATACACCTTACTTTGAAGTCAGAGGACCCTATAAAAGAAAAGATTGCGCTTGTTGGGAAGGGTTTAACCTTTGATTCTGGAGGATACAACCTGAAAGTAGGAGCCTCTCAAATTGAAATGATGAAATATGATATGGGCGGGAGCGCTGCAGTTTTAGGAGCAGCAAAAGCACTTGGAGCAATAAAACCAAAGGGACTAGAAATACATTTCATTGTGGCAGCTTGCGAAAACATGATAAATGGATCTGCCGTACATCCTGGAGATGTAGTTAGGGCATCTAATGGTAAAACAATTGAAATAAATAACACTGATGCAGAGGGTAGACTCACATTAGCTGATGCTTTAACTTACGCATCCAATTTAAAACCGGATTCAATAATAGATCTGGCCACTTTAACAGGAGCTATTGTTGTTGCATTAGGTAATGACGTAGCTGGATTCTGGAGCAATAATAATGATCTAGCAAATGATCTAAAAGCTGCATCAGCCCAGGCTGGAGAAGAATTATGGCAAATGCCTTTACAAAAATCTTATAAAGAAGGGTTAAAATCACATATTGCTGATATGAAAAATACAGGCCCTAGAGCAGGTGGGTCAATAACTGCTGCTTTGTTTTTAGAAGAATTCTTGGATGCAGAGATTAAATGGGCTCATATCGATATAGCGGGGACTTGTTGGACTGACAAGAATAAGGGGATTAATCCATCAGGTGCAACCGGTTTTGGAGTTAAAACACTTGTTCAATGGATTAAAAATAAATAACCATATTTAAAATCATTCAGTCCAAAGATTTGTTGATCTAGCATTATTTCCCCATAATTTATCTAGCCTCTGATCTCTCCCACATGAGAATCTATAGAACTTATATTTTAATTCATTTCTTTCAGCAAAATCCTGATGATATTCTTCAGCCAACCAAAATTGACTTTTCGATTTTAGTTCTACTGATATCTTTTCTAATGGCACTCTCAATTCATTAGCGGCCGAAATAAGCGAATTTTTTGCATCATTTTTCTCAATTGAATCTTTGTAAAAGATCATTGGCCTGTAAGAATCTCCGCGATCACAAAATTGTCCCTTACCATCAAGAGGATCAATATTTCTCAGATAGAGCCTAAGTATCTCTGGTAAAGTGACCAATTTTGAATCATAGTCCACCAAAACCACTTCCTGATGTCCTTCATGATTTTCGTAGGTAGGATTTTGCAAATCCCCACCTGAATAGCCACTTTGTACAAAGTTTATCCCCTTTAATGACTCTAAATCATGTTCTAAACACCAAAAACAACCTCCCGCAAGAATCAATTCCTCTGAAAAAGCGTTTAAAGGGTTAATAAATATTGAAAGAGTAATTATGAGAGGTAAGAAATATTTCATTTTTTTATTATAAAGATCAAATAATAGAATTAATAATATCTTTAGCAGCTCTTTGAACTACACCTTCTTCTCCTAATTCTTTTTTTAAAAAAGCATAACCTTTTTTAATTTTTATTTTTTCTGATTTCTCTTCAAGAATCCTACAAGATTTGTAGAAAATTTTGTTTTCGTCAAACTCTCTCTGGACAAACTCAGGGATTATGAATTTATTAACTAACAAATTTACTGGTGAAATAAATCTTACTTTGAAATTGAGAATTTTTTTAGCAATAAAAGCAGTTATCCTACTTACTCTATAACCAACAATCTGTGGGATTCCATATAAAGCTAATTCCATATTAACTGTTCCCGATTTACAAAGAGCAATTTTAGTGAGCGAATAAATATAAGGCTTTAATTTTGCACTATCTTTTTGAGAAATCACAAGTCCTTTAACTTGATATTTTCTAAAGGCTTTTTTGAATATTTCATCAAAAGCATCCCTGCAGGAGGGAATATAGACAACAAAACTTGGATATTTTTGTTGTAATTTTTTAGCCGCTTTCATAAATGTAGGTAATAAATAATGCAATTCTTGAGGTCTTGATGCGGGCATTAAAAGTATGATGTTTTGATCCGGGCGAAGGTTTAGAACAGTTCTGGAATCTTTCTTCAGAGGAAGTTTTTTTGTTAAATCAATCATTGGATGTCCAACCCACAAAACATTTCCGCCCCTCTTTTTGTAAAAAGCTGCTTCTTTCTTGAAAATCGCAAAAATTTTATCAGAAAATTTTATTAGATTTGTTGTAGTATTATTGCCAACCCTCCAAGCCCACTCTTGAGGAGCGATATAGTAAAAAATTGGAATTTTAGTCTTCGATCTTTTTAATTTAGTACCAATTTTTATATTAGGACCCATATAGTCGATCAAAATCAAGCAATCTGGAGGATACTTTTTTAGCAATTTATAGAACCTTTTTTGAATTCTTATTGTTGGAAGAATAAGAGGTAAAGCCTCCCAAATTCCTATTGCACTAATTGATGTAGTATCTTTAAGAATTTTTACACCTTCTTCCTTCATCCTTTCCCCACCTAATCCACAAATTTCTAAATCTATAGATTTTTTTTTAGCTTCATCTAATAATGCTTTTGATAACAAACTTCCATGCAAATCTCCAGAGACTTCTCCAGTACTAATAAATATCTTTTTATTCATAAATTCAATTCAATACAGGCATTGGTCCTCGTCTTTCTTTAGATATTGACTCTTTTAAAAAACTACATAATTTTGAAGATGAAAAATCTAAATTTCCTGTCATTACTCTTTCTAATGAACTTGAAATCGCATCATTAGATTTAAAAAGTAGATTCCAAGTCCTTTGAAGTATTTTTAAGTCAAAATCTTTATTTTCTATTAAACCACTTCTCTTTATTCCAATCCTATTCAAACCTCGCAATCTACCTGGATGTCCTTCGGCTAAACAAAAAGGCGGTACATCTCTATCTACTCTAGTCATTCCTCCAATCATTGCTAAATATCCAATATGCACAAATTGATGTATCCCTAAACAACCGCCAATAATAGCTTTATCCTCAATCTTTACATGGCCTGCAACTTGAACACTATTAGATAAAACTATCCTATTACCAAGTTCACAATTATGGCCGATGTGAGTGTAAGCCATCAACAAATTATTATTGCCAATAATAGTTTTTTCTCCTTCATCAGTTGCTTTATTAATAGTTACACATTCTCGGAAAGTATTATTATCTCCAATTATTACTTCAGTAGGAGCCCCTTTATATTTAAGATCCTGAGGTTCAAGACCTATAAAAACACTTGGGAAAACTTTATTGTTTATACCAATTTGAGTTCTTCCTGAAATAACAGCATTCGGTCCTATTTGGGTGCCTTTCCCTATAGTCACATCAGGGCCGACGATAGCTCCTTGAGAGATAATAACCCCATCATCTATTTCAGCACTTGGATCAACAAAAGCATTTGGGTGAACTTTTACACCACTGAAATTTGAGTTTAATTCAGTATTTTTAAGATCCATATCCCTAATCAACTAATGAAAACATTAATTCTCCAGCACAAACCAACTTCCCATCAACATGCGCCTCCCCTTTAACCTTCCCAAATCTCTTTCTCTTAATAGACAATAACTCACAAGAAATTATCAATTGATCTCCAGGAACAACTGGTTTTCTGAATTTAACATTATTGATTCCAGCAAAGACGAAAAGTCCTTTAGGAAGATCTGGCATTTGCGTTACAATTATTCCACCAACTTGAGCCATTGATTCAACAATAAGAACCCCAGGCATCAAGGGTCTTTCAGGAAAGTGTCCCTGAAATTGAGGCTCATTTATAGTTACATTTTTTACTGCAACAGCTCTCTCCCCAGGAACATGCTCTATGACTTTGTCCACAAGAGCAAAAGGATATCTGTGAGGTAATAAACCTAGTATGTGCTCAGAGGAAAGTTGATTATTTTCACTGGATAATTTCTTTTCCAAAACAATTAAAGATAAAGTTAATTTTTTAGCGATGAGGCCAATAAAGCATTTAAAGAATGTGATCCTTTATAAACTAAAATTTGGGCCTTAGGTAACCCTACCAAAGCCAAGTCCCCAATTAGATCTAAAATTTTATGTCTTATTGGTTCATTATCAAATCTTAATGGTGGATTTACCCATGTATCACCGTCACAAACAAGGGCATTTTCCAAACTTCCGCCTTTTATTAATCCAAGTTCACTTAACTCTTGAAATTGATCTTTAAAACCAAATGTTCTGGCAGGAGCAATCATTTCAACAAAACTTTTTGGATTTAAATCAATCACAAAAGTTTGATTTCCAATTGCTTTATAGGCAAAACTTATAGTTGATATAATTGTAGTCTTTTTAGAAGGAGTTGCAGCTATAACTGAGCCTTCTTTATTTAAAATTATTGATTTATTAATCTCTTGAAAGAAATTATCTGGTCTGGGGGCCTTTTTTATCCCAACTTCTTCAAAATCTCTAACCCACTGAATTGCCGATCCATCTAAAAGAGGAATCTCTTTGCCATCAACCTCAATATGTATAAAACTCAACCCACACCCTGCCAATGAAGATAATAAATGTTCTATGGTATACAAATTTCTCCCTCCTAATTTAACTGCCGTACAAAGCATCGTACTTCCAATTAAATCCTGAGTTAACTTAAAAATCTCGTTGGGTTTATCCCTAAAAGAAACATAATATCCTTCTTTCTCATAAGAAGAAATTGTAACTCTTGTTTTTTCTCCACTGTGCAGGCCTATACCCTCTCTGGATACAACCCCAGCCAAGGTATAACAAGAATCATAATTAGCAGGCCAAGAAAACACTTAAAACTTCCATCCAACTCCAAGCGTATATCTCCAATCTCCACTAAGGTCCTTGCTAGCAACGTCTAATCTTAAAGGACCTATTGGTGTTTTAACCCCAACTCCTCCTCCTAGCGAATAACCAGAACCTGATTTCTGCAATAATTTACCAGGCTTTCCTGGAACATCATTTTGGGAGCCTAGATCACTTCCTGCATCAACGAAGAGAGCTCCTGATATCATTCGCCAAACAGGGAATCTATACTCTACTGTGCCTTCAACAAAACTTTTGCTTACAGCCAAATCACAAGATCCCCAACCTCTTATAGATGAAGTTCCTCCCATACAAAATGCTTCATAAGGAGGCAATTCTCCAAGAATAGTTCCTGCCTTAAATTGAAACCCAATAGCTTGAGAACAATCTTCATTTGTTCGGCATCCTTTTGTTAAATTAATTAATCTTGTTGGGATAAAGAATGCGTATGTTGATTTTATTCTGTTAAATGTTGGAGAATCATTACCCATAGATATAAACTGTTCACTTGCTAGAGTTAATTTATTCCCTGAAGTTGGATTAATAGAGTTATCCAAATTATTCCTCGATGTACTTGCAATAAAACTAACTAAAGTATTTTCAGAGGGGCAGGAACCATCTTTTGGACTATATCCTATACAAATAATTTCGCTAATGTTGCCAGTTGTAGGTGTCATATCACCATAAGGCTTAACATTTCCACTACTATCGATCATGCTTACTTTTTTAAAGTTCATCCCAGCATTAACCTTCCATTTAGCCACTTTAAATGGATCTCCACCATTGAGAGGTCTCGAAAAAGAAAATCCACCTCCAGTCTTTTCCAAAACTACTGAAGAAAATGAATCGGTACTCTCAGATTGCGTATCATCAACTGCATAAATACGTCCATTACTATCACTTTTAAATTCTCGAGGATAATCTCTACTTAAAAAAACATTTGTTCTAAAAGAAGTTTTATGTTTATCTCCTTTAATCCATGGATCAGTTAAAGATAAATTGTATGTTGTTGAATATTCTCCAAAATTAAGGTTGATGTTCGTAGACCATGCTCTGCCGAGTGCATTCGATTCCTGCAAACCAATTGAAGCAAATATACCTGAACTATTGCTATAACCTAGACCGCCTGTTAAGGATCCTGTTCTTTGCTCACTCAAGTCTAGAAAAATTATGACTTGACCAGGATTGGAATTATCAGGACCAAGAGATACCTTGACATCATCAAAAAGTGATGTGGCATATAATCTACCGATATCAGCTTCTAAAATTTTTCTATTAAATATTGAACCAGGTTGTGATTTTAATTCTCTTTTTATCACCCAGTCTTTTGTTTTCCCTTTTCTAGGTTTTCCATCAATAAGTAATTCACCATCAGAATCTGGAAATCTTATTCTTACGTCAGATATTATGCCCTCATAAACTTTTAAAGTTACTACTCCGTTCTCAGAGATTCTATCGGGACCAATAATTCTAGCTAAAGAATAACCCTCTCTTTCATAACGTTCTTTTATTATTTCTATCTTATTTTGAAGTTCATTTAAGTTAAGAGTCGTCCCATAATAATTATTAAAAATATCATTTATGTATTCATTAGAAATTACAGAGTTAGTTGGTTTAAGTTCAACTTTTTTCAAAATTGGATTAGGCACTACAGTAACTATTAGCCTCACACCTAGCGGCCCATCTTGAGAATTTATTTTGACTCCTGAAAACCAACCACTAGCATATATTGCATTTAGATCTTGATTTAAAATTCGATTATCAACGATACTTCCAGGCTTTATGCTCATAGAATCATATGCAGCCAATTCAAGTTTTCTACCCTCAGGATGATTTTCCCAACCTTCGATAATTATTTCTGAGATAAGAACACTTTCTTCATTAATGGCATTATTATTTTCCACAAGAAAAAATTTCTTCTCTTTTTTGATATCAATCCTTTGAAATAAATCATTATTAATCTTTGCTATTTCTAAGGTTGTTTTTGTTTGATCAACGTCATTTGGTAAATACTTAGCAGCCAGTTCTGAATTATTTGATATCAAAATCAAGGGAGAGCAGGCAACATTTGTGAAAACCTTTCCAAATTTTAAAAAATGTTTTTGCATAGTACTTTTGATTAAAATAAATAAATGATTACTTTTCAACTAGGCTCAAGAAAATCGTTTATTCTTCGATGAATTTCACTATAAGCTTCAATTAGACCACCTAAATCATTCCTAAATCTATCTTTATCTAGGCTTACAATTATATCATTTTTTTGTTTTAAATCCCACAATCTACAGTTATCAGGACTTATTTCGTCCCCTAGAAGAATATTATTTCTAAAATCATAACCAAATTCCAACTTGAAATCCACAAGTTGAAGTTGAATATTTTTAAAAAAACTTTTCAGGATTAGATTAATTTTTAAAGTTAAATTAATTATTAACTCTAAATCATCAGAGCTTAATATGTTCATTAATTCAATTCTATCTTTTGTAATGAGGGGATCATTTAGTTCATCATTTTTGAGATAGATATCAATTAATGGTTTTGAGAGGAGAGTTCCAGGTCTAATTGTAGTTTGTTTACACAAAGAACCATAAGCAGTGTTTCTTAGAACAATTTCTAATGGTATTACTTTTATTTTTTTTGCAATCATTGTATTTTCATTTTCAAGTTCAATGAAATGAGTTGGAATACTGTTCTTAATTAGAAACTCAAAAATTCTTGCACATATTAGGCAATTAAGTTTACCTTTACCTTCAAATTTTTCTTTTTTCAACGCATTAAAAGCTGTAGCATCATCTTTAAATTCAATTTTTACTTTATCTACATCATCATGAGTAAATACTTTTTTTGCTTTACCTTCATATATCAACTCATATTTATTATTCATTATTTAAAACCTCATCATGATTACTAAAGTACTTTTTGTAATTAACATAATTATTAGAGGTCAAATTAAATGATTTCATTTTAACTGATTATTTATCCAAACCTAGTAACCTTAAAAAATACATATATGGGAATTCATTCATCAAGTTCTAGTATCTTTATTAGATTAGAAAATATTTTAATAATTGGAAATGGGGGGAGAGAAAACTCTTTGGCTTGGGCTATTCAAAAAAATGAATTAGTTAAAAAAGTTTATTTAATCCCAGGTAACGCCGGTTCAGAAAGAATAAATAAATGTGAAAGAATAAAAATTGATATAAATAATAAAAATGAACTATTAGAAAAGATTGATTCTCTTAAGATAGATTTAATTGTAATCGGGCCAGAAATACCTCTGGCAAATGGATTAGCTGACTTTCTTCGCAAAAAAGATTTTAAAGTATTTGGACCCAATAAAGATGGAGCAAAATTAGAATTTAGCAAATCTTGGGCGAAGGAATTTATGCAAGATGCAAAAATTCCAACTGCAAACTTTTGGAAAGTCAATTCTCTTGAAGAAGCCAAAAAAATTATTAATTCATCATCAATTCCACTGGTTGTAAAAGCTGATGGTCTAGCTTCAGGTAAAGGTGTTTTTATTCCCAATTCAAAAGATGAATGCTTTAAAGCAGCAGAATCAATTTTTAATGGTAGATTTGGCAACTCTGGAAATGTAGTTGTTCTAGAAGAAAAAATTCAAGGACCAGAAGTTTCAGTTTTTGCTTTATGCGATGGAGAGAGATATACATTACTTCCAACCGCCCAAGATCACAAACGACTTTACGAGAAAGATAAAGGCCCTAATACAGGAGGTATGGGGGCTTATTCTCCTGCCCCATTATTAACAGAAGATTACCTTGATAGAATCATCAAAGAGATAATTGAGCCTACAATAAATGAACTAAACAAAAGAAATATTGACTATAGAGGCGTAATTTATTTTGGGTTAATGATCACAAAATCTGGTCCCAAAGTTATAGAATATAATTGTAGGTTTGGTGATCCAGAATGCCAAACAATAATGCCCTTGATGGATCAAAATTTTGTATTTCTTTTAGAAAAATGCTCAATGGGAAACTTAACTGGTGATGAAAAAATTAATACCTCTGGCAAAGTTAGTGGTTGTGTGATAGCGACCTCCAATGGTTATCCACACGAATATAAAACTGGCTATCAAATAAAAATAGGTAAAATTGATACAAATGATTGTCAAATTTTCGACTCAGGTACTTCGTTAAGTAAAAATGGCAAATTATTAACAGATGGAGGAAGAGTACTAAGCATTGTCTGTCAAGATAAAGATTTCGATATGGTTTTTGAAAAAGCATACAAAAATTTAAATGAAATTGATTTTGAGGGTATTTTCTTTAGAAATGACATAGGTCATCAAGTTAGAAAAAAGTTTTCTGAGGAGAATTAAGTTTATGGTAGATACCAATAATCGAGAGACTAGAAAATATAACATGGCTGATAATGAAGATATTAATAATAACTATTGGATTAACGGACTCTTTACTTGGTGGAGTGGGTTTAGTTTAAGAACAAAGTTGTTGGCTATTGCAACTCTTGTTGTAAGCCTCCTAATGACAGCAATAACTTTTTTTGCATTAAATAGTATTCAAAGAGATGCTGGAATGAATGATACTAGATATGCCCGAGATCTTGGCTTATTGTTATCTGGTAATGTTACAGAATTAGTCGCTAATAACCAAAAAAAAGAAATTTCAAACGTAGCTGAAAAGTTTTGGAGATCAAGTCGAAACCTGCGTTATATATTTTTTACTGATGCTGAAGATATTGTTCAACTTGGGATACCGATCAGTGCAACACCGACAAGCTCAGGCAGTCAATTTCAGCTAACTCGAAGATTAAAATTGCCCTCAGAATTAAAGAAGAGACCGCAATTCCCTTTAGTTAGGCAGCATGCGACACCTCAAGGTCAAGTAACAGATGTATTTGTTCCAATGTTGTGGAAAGGCAAATATCTTGGAACATTAGCATTAGGAGTCACCCCAAATAAAAAAGCACTAGCCAGTGCTGCCTTAACTAGAGAAGTAACCATTGCAGTTTTTATCTCTATTTGGGTTTTAGTAATACTTGGAGCTGTATTTAATGCACTAACAATTACAAGACCAGTCAGAGAGTTAGTAAGAGGTGTTAGAGAAATTTCAAGAGGAAATTTCAAGTCCCGAATTTCTTTACCTATGACAGGTGATCTGGGAGAACTCTTAAATGGATTTAACCGAATGGCAACACAGTTAGAAAATTATGATGAAGCTAATATAGAAGAACTAAAAGCGGCACAAATCAAACAGCAATCACTCATAGCTACAATGGCTGATGGTGCAATATTATTAGACTCACAAGGCAAGATTGTACTTACCAACCCAACAGCAAAGAGATTATTTCGTTGGGAAGGGAGATTCTTAGAGGGTAAAGATTTTTTAAATGAAATCCCCGAGATTTTATCTAACGACTTACACACTAATATAGAATCTATCTTAAACAGGGAGAAGGAGAAGGACGATTTAAGATTCAGCTTAGGAGAACCTGCAAGAACCTTAAGAATTGTCTTGCAATCAGTTTTAGATACAAATAAAGTTGAATTAAAAGGAATTGCCGTAACAATCCAAGATTTAACTAGAGAAGTTGAACTTAACGCGGCACAAAATAGATTTATTAGTAATGTTTCACACGAATTAAGGACACCACTTTTTAATATCAAAAGCTATGTAGAGACCTTACATGATTTAAAAGATCAGCTTTCAGATGAAGAACAAATAGAATTTTTAGGCATTGCAAATTCAGAAACTGATAGGTTAACAAGACTTGTAAATGATGTATTAGATTTATCAAGATTGGAGTCTGGGAAAATAGTTCAGCTAGAACAAATGGATATAAAACCAGCCATAGAACAGACTCTTAGAAATTATAGACTTAATGCCACAGAAAAAAATGTTTCACTAGCTCAGGATGTAGAGGAAAATATTCCTCCAATTCTTGGAAATTTTGATTTACTTTTACAGGTTTTTGATAATTTACTTGGTAATGGATTAAAATTTAGTCCAAAAAATAGCTCCCTAATCATAAGAGCTTATACTTGGCCAGATTCCTGTCCTGCTTTCCCTCCAAGTATTAAAAACAATGCAGCCCCTCAATGTGAATTAGTTTCACCACTACCAAAAGTAAGAATTGAGATTGCTGATACTGGCTCAGGAATATCTCGGGCGGATCAAGAAAAAATATTTGATCGTTTTTATAGAGTAGAGAATTCAGTTCATACTGAGCAAGGTACCGGTTTAGGCTTATCTATAGTACGGGGAATAATTGAAAAACACGGTGGGGAGATTCGTATGGCTAGTGAATTAGGAGTAGGAACAACTTTCTGGTTTGATTTAGCCTTAGCTCAATCAGATAAAGATGAATTATTGACAAAAGCTATTAATAATTCAGATTCTTTCTCAAGTTCTGAAATTAAAGAAATTATTTAATTATTATCTAAGCCTTTAAAAACATTTTGAACATTTTGAACATTTTGATCAGGCACAACTCTGTGAGGGGCACCACTAAATATTTGTTCAAAATTTGAAAACGAATCTTTAATTTCTGGACCACTATTTGTAATTATAAATTCTCTTATTCGTTTATCATGCCATGATCCCCGCATTTTAAAAACATTTAAAGCTCGTGCCATCTCACCTTTTATTTCTACATATTGAAGCAATAATATAGTATCTGTAATTGTTGAGATATGAGAATCAGTTATAGAGTGACTCCCCATAAATTCTTCTGCAGTATTAGTAAAAAAGCCTGCTATCTCCTCCTGTTTTGTATAACCTGTAACAGCAATTACAAACTGTCTAAATGCATTCAAACTTACACCTCTAGCTAATGCAGAGAGAGAATCAATAGCCATTCTTTTTGGTTTAAATTGATTAATTTGAGTTTTTATAATTTGTAAATGATCTTCTAAACCAGTTGATTCAGGATATGCACAAATAATTTTCAATAACCCATCACTTTCCATTTTTTCAAAATCTATTCCCCAGCTAGTAGCATTCCTAAGCAATTGAGCCCTAGATTCTTCATATGCAAAAAGTATTGCTCTCTCATTATTTTTATAAGCATCTTCAACAAATTTTGATACAAGCATTGTTTTGCCCGTACCAGTAGCTCCAGTGGCGAGAATGATGGAATCTTGAAAATATCCTCCACCACACATATCATCAAGATCTTTAACTCCAGAGCTAATCCTAATATTTGAGGATCTCTGCGTTAATCTCATTGCTCCAAGGGCAAACACACTTATTCCATCTATTCCCATAGTAAATGGATATTCACCTTTCATATGTACAGTACCTCTTAACTTCAAAACTTCTAGGGTTCTTCTTCTCTTTTCTGACTCAAGTACATTTCTTAATAAGACAACATTATCAGATACAAATTCTTCTACTCCATATCTAGCAATTGGTCCGTAATCATCAACCCTTTCTGTAGTCATAACAGTTGTCACACCTATTTCTTTTAATCTTGCTATGAGTCTAAATATTTCTCTTCTAACAACATAGATTGCATCATACTGTTGAAAGACCGCAGTTATTGAATCTATTGCAACTCTTTTGGCTTTATATTTTCTAATTGCATAACTAATTCTCTCAATAAGTCCAGACAAGTCAAAGTTGCCAGCAACATCCTGGCCATCAGGGTCAGGAGAAGCATCCAAGATAAAAAGTTTATTTTGATCAATTAATTCTTGTAAATCCCAACCAAAACTTGCTGCATTTCTAATAATATCTAAAGGTGATTCTTCAAATGTTACAAAGATTCCAGGCTCATCAAAGTTACAAATGCCATGGTGTAAGTATTGCAGAGAAAAAACAGTTTTACCAGTTCCTGACGTACCACTAACGAGTGTACTTCGTGATACAGGCAACCCACCCCTACAAACATCATCAAAGCCTTCTATTCCAGTTGGCAATTTTTGTACGTGCATTTTATTTGATTTGCCAAATTTCTTATCATTCATAGTTTTGTGCTAATTAAACAAAAGTAAAATAAATTTTGAATTTATTTTTAATTAAAAAGTTTTTAAATATATTATTTATCTACACTATATTCAGTTTCATTTAATTCATCAAAAAGTAGATCTAAACCAATTAAAACTTTCTCTCTATCTGAGAGATCACCTATTATTTTTCTCACTGGCGGCGGTAAAATTTTAGCCAACGTTGGGGTGGCTAAAATCTTATCTTCTTCTGCAAGTTGTGGTTGCTTAAGTACATCAATAACCTTCAAAGCATAAACTCCTTTGAATTCATTTTCTAAAATTTCTCTTAAAGTATTTAAAGCTCTCATTGAATTAGGAGTATTTCCAGCAACATAGAGTTTTAAAATGTAAGTTTTTCTTGCTGCCATTGTTAAAGTTCCTTAATTGATATAAAAGATTTAAAACAACCCTTGACTTATTACACTACAAAATAAGAAAATAAACAAACAATTATGATTGCTTATCTGGCTTAATCAAATTATAAATTTGAGCCTAATAGCGTCTTTAAGATATGACAAATTCTAAAAACTCTTCAAACAATTCTATAAAAAGTAATGAATTGTACGCGATAGCAGAAACTTCTGGTCAACAATTTTGGTTCGAAGTCAACAGATACTATGACATAGATAGGTTACAAGCAAAAGAGAATGATAAGATAACACTAGAAAAAGTTTTACTTTTAAAAGACAAAGACTCTATCACTGTTGGGAAACCTTACGTTAAAAATGCAAAAATTGAATTAGAAGTAGTATCCCATAAAAGAGATAAGAAAATTCTTGTATACAAAATGCGTCCGAAAAAAAAGACAAGAATAAAAATGGGACATAGACAAGAACTTACGAGAGTTATGGTAAAATCTATATCACTAGGTAAAGTCGCCCCTAAGTCTTCTTCAAAAAAAGAAACTGTTAAAAAGGAAACTAAACCAAAAGCCGAAAAATCTACAAATTAAACATTTCTAATGGCACATAAAAAAGGAACTGGTTCTACTAGAAACGGAAGAGATTCAAATTCCAAAAGACTGGGTGTTAAAGCTTATGGTGGAGAAAAAGTAACTGCTGGATCAATTTTAATTCGCCAAAGAGGTACATCCTTTTTGCCAGGGATTAATGTCGGGAAAGGTAAAGATGACACACTTTTTGCACTCAAAGAAGGAACTGTGAGTTTCGAAAGCATTAAAAGAAATTTAAGAAATAGAAAAAGAGTCAATATAGTTATCTAATTTTCTTATAAGCCCTTGTAGTTATAAGAATAGGATGAAATACTTCTAAAAAATTTGATTGAAGAGTCTTAAAAAACTTTTCAATAATTTGACTATCGTCAATATGAAAGGGATATTCATTCTTATCTCCTTTGTAAAAATACCAATTGAATAGAGCAATAGAGTTACTATACATAATCTCACTAAAATTATTAATTTGAGAAGCTGGATCTGCAAGATGTTCCAAAACATCAAGACAAACTATCGTATCAAATTTCAATATTTGTGTATCTTGAATTGTCTTGCAAAAAGTAAGCTTTTTTTCGACCCCTAATTTCTTAGCCCTGTATTCAACAAAATTTCTATTTGTTTGATTAATATCTACAAAAAAAACATGCTTAACTTTTGAAGACATAGCGTTAGCTAAGGCGTGTGTACCAATACCTCCTCCAAAATCCAAAACTAAATCTCTAGAAAATCTCTGCTGAAGTTTTATTGTATCAGCGATATACTCCCTACTAGTAATATGCCAAGCAGCTAAATCAGCTACATGCTTATCACCTACAATTTCAGAATAAAAATCTGAAACATCATTTATAGCATCCCCAGGATGTGAATTTGCTAAATTCATCTTTGCATTTGCAAGATATCCATCTAAATCACATTCTCTAATAGATAAGTATTCCATTAAATGTGATTTCAAATTAAAAGCATTATCTAAAAACTCTTTTAAAATAGTATTATTGTTTTTCAATGTCTTACTCTAAATATCCAATATCAAAATCATAGAATGGTTATAAATCTTTCTCAAAGTATTCTTAATATTAACAATGGAAACTAAAGATGGATTCTTAGTAATTAATAAAGATAAAGGCTGTACATCTCATGATTGTGTTAAACAAATAAGGAAGTTACTAAATACAAAAAAGGTCGGGCATACAGGAACTCTTGATCCTGAAGTTATAGGAACATTACCAATCGCAATAGGCAGTGCAACAAGATTTATTCAATATCTTCCTCAGGGTAAAACTTACATAGGACAAATTAAATTAGGGATAAGAACTAATACTGATGATATTCACGGAGAAATAATTAATCAAAAAAGTTGGCCTATTATCAGCGATGAAAAATTAGATCAATATTTAAATAGATTTAGAGGAATTATTAAACAAATTCCACCGAAAGTATCTAGTGTGCACGTAAATGGAGAGAGAGCTTATAAAAAATCTTTTAGGAATGAAATTTTTGAATTAGCACCAAGAGAAGTAAAAATAGAGAAACTTATCTTAATGAAATGGGACCAAATAAACGGAATCATAGAAATAAAAATCAAATGTTCAGCTGGCACATATATAAGAGCAATTGCAAGAGATATAGGAGAAATTCTTAATTCCGAAGGTTGCCTTCTAGAACTAAAAAGAATTTCAGCTTGTGGCTTTGATGAACAAAACTCGATAAAAATTTCTGATATCGCAAAAGAAAAAAGAGCGGGAAACTCGAAAAATTTTATTATTCCAACAATTTCTGCTCTTAATCACATTTCAACAATTGTCTTAAGTAGTGAAGAGCAAATTAATTTTTGGCAAACAGGAAGAGCAATTAAAGTTGATATAAATTACTTCAAGGAAAGCAAATCTTTTGACTACAAAAAACCCTTAAAAGTAATAAATAAAAAACAAACACTACTTGGGATAGGCTTCTTAAATAAAGATCAATCTTATCTAAATCCAAAATTAGTTCTTAATGCGAGATAACTTCTATAGATAATCTTTTCTAAAAGGTTTAATCTGCACACCCCTATAAAAATACTTTAATATTCTTTCAGCTTTTTGACCTCTATTTGCCAGATATTTTGCACCCCATTGACTCATTCCTACTCCATGACCTGATCCCTGTCCAAAAACTATCAAACCTTTTTTTATGGGTAATTTATTGTTCAATTCTTCCTCAAAAAATTTAAATCTCACAAAATTACTGTTGAGGCCTAATCTTTTTCTTAAAACTACCCCAGACATTTGATCAGTACCATAAGCCCCAATAAGTTTTACATTTTTTACCCTCCCCGTGCTAGTTATATCAAGAATCTCTATATTTCTTAAACCTCCAATCTTAGGAAATAAATTGGTTAATTCATTACTCAAAAACTTTTTTTGCCATTTAAATTTTGGATTATTTTTATCAAAATCTTTCACACTTGATAAATATGGATATTTATTCTTCCATACATCTTGACTGTTTTCTGTCATTCCGCCTGAGCTGCTATGGAATAAAGCATCTATTAATTTAGACTTATACGTCAGAACCAATGATCTTGTACTTTTAACTGCTCTGATAGTTTTATAAGTTCTTGACTCCAAGCCATCATAGACTTGATTTTTCTGGGTTGAATCTATATCAAATAAATTATTCCCCTTTTGTTTTAAAGCATAAGTTCTTGAGGCAATTGCTTGTGCTTTTAGAGCTTCAATAGGCCATCTTGTTGGCATCTCTGAACCCACAACACTACTAAGGTATTTTTCTATTCCTAAAATATTCACTACCAATATTTCAGAATCAAGTACAAAGAGATTAAGCTTACCAGAAAATCTCTTCTGACCTACCCATATACCTCTTCCATCAGAAGATCTAATTTGAAATTGTTGATTACTTTTTAAGTCATATTTTTTTTGTTTATTTTTATCAAAATATAAAATTTTTCTATTTTTCTCATTTTTCATAGTTAATCCTTTTATTTTTTTACTTGAAAAAAATTTCCCCTCTATTATTAAAGGAATTGATCTATCTGATCTGATCCTTAAGTTTTTATTTTTTGATATCAAAACTCTAATTTTTGGCTCTCTAGATGCAAAAACACTTTCACTCTGAAAAACACAAATAAATAAGATACTAATAAGACAACATTTACTAAAATTATTTTTAAATTTAAGTATCACTTTGTTTAAAAAACAAATGCTTAATTTGCCTAAGTTTGACTAAAAGTATAGATTTAAGCCAGATATAAAAATAAAAATATAACAAATAAGTGAATATCACCTTCTTAGGAACAAGTTCAGGAGTCCCATCTTTAACGAGAAATGTTTCTTCCTTAGCACTTAAATTATCTCAGTCATCAGAAGTTTGGCTTTTTGATTGTGGAGAGGGAACGCAACATCAAATAATGAAAAGCAATATTAAATCTTCACAAATCAAGAAAATATTTATTACTCATATGCATGGAGATCATATTTATGGTTTGCCTGGTCTTTTAGCTACCTTAGGTTTATCAGGAAATAGTAAGGGTATTGAAATTTACGGTCCTTCAGAGTTGAGAAGCTTTATAAATTCTGCATTTAAAAGCAGTTTTTGCAAATTGACGTTTCCCTTACATTTTGTGGAAGTTGAAAATTTTGCATCAAAAAATAAAATTCTTTTTGAAAACAACAAAATAAAAGTAAACTGCGCCTGTCTAAAACATAAAATACCTGCATATGGTTATCGAGTGAGTGAAAAAGATAAGCCAGGTATTTTTGATATCAAAAAGGCAGAGTCCCTAAAAATAGCCCCAGGACCAGTTTATTCAGAACTGCAACAAGGTAAAAAAGTTGTACTACCAGATGGTAGGACATTTGATGGCAAAGAATTCTGTGGACCGCCTAGAGAGGGTAAAAGTTTTGTTTATTGCACAGATACAGTATTTAGCGAATCAGCTATTTCACTTTCGAAAAATGCCGATTTACTCGTACATGAATCGACTTTTTCAGAGGAGGATGAAAGCATGGCCTACGAAAAATTACATTCCACAACAATAATGGCTGCTAAAACAGCATTATTATCTAATACAAAAAAATTAATTATTACTCATTTAAGTCCAAGATACACCAATAAAAATTCAATTACTCCAAGCGATTTGCTTAAAGAGGCTCAAAAAGTTTTTCCAAATACTCAGCTTGCAAAGGATTTTCTAATGGCAGAAATAAAATAAACTGCAACAGTTCGTGAGAAGAAGGGTCGCAAATGACCAACCCATGGAATAATAGTCATAGGTTTTCTATATTGATGTTGATCGAAATGGTTTCTATGTTTTCATCACTAAATAAGTCTTTAAAAAGACTATTTATTTTTCTTCCGTTAATTATTGGTCTACTTTTTAATCCAATCTCTGCAAACGCACTCTATCCAAGTGATCCTTCATCAGTTGACGTACTAAAAGATGATCTTCACGGTGCCGACCTTCATAATACCGAATATGTTAAATATGATTTATCTAATCAAGATTTAGGAGAGGCTAATCTTCAAGGCGCATATATGAGCGTAACAACTGCAAAAAACTCTAGTTTTAAAGGAGCCAATATGACAGACCTCATTGCATATGCAACACGCTTTGATAATGCTGATTTTACAGATGCAAATCTTACAAATGGTGAGCTAATGAAAAGTGTTTTCGATGGAGCAATTATTGATGGAGCAGACTTTACTGATGCAAATCTTGATCTTTCTCAGAGAAAATCACTATGTGAAAGAGCTAGTGGAACTAACTCACAAACTGGGGTTAATACTATTGATAGTCTTGAATGCACCGGCTTAAAAGGTTACATGCCTCCAAAGCCAAAAGCATAATGTTTAAAACTAACTAACTTCAGAAGGAAAGATATTACCAGGCTCTTTTGAGCCTGGTTTTTTGCTATACCACCATTCTTGTATTTCAGAAGAAAATTTCTTTGAAAAAATAGTTATAACTGTCTCAACAGGTTTTGATCCAGGCTCCAAAATCTGTACTGAGTAAGATGGGCATTTTCTTGAAGCCATATCAGCAACAAACCTAGAACCTATTCTTCTCCAACTAGGCTCCTTACTTCTCCAAGCAAGCCTTGAACAGGGCCATGGTAACTCTTCTCTATCATAAAGTCTACAACATGGTCCAATTACCTTATAACTGTACTGACCCCCATAACTTGATTGAACACTGTCAGTCTCGAAAAATTCAAATTTATTCATATACAAAAAAAGCCACCTTCATAGAGGGTGGCAGAGAAATAATGAATAATCAACTTAGAAAAGTTAATTTTTTATAATTAATACAATTCTTCCTCAGCATGAGTTGTAATTGTTACATCAGATGTTGGATAAGCAACACATGTAAGGACAAAACCAGCTTCTAATTGGTCATCATCTAAGAAACTTTGATCAGACTGATCAACACTACCTGAAGTAACTTTTCCAGCACATGTTGAACATGCCCCAGCTCTGCAAGAATAAGGAAGGTCGATACCTTGCTCTTCAGCAGCATCGAGAATGTACTGATCATCAGGTACTTCGATAGTTGAATTGAGACCTTCACCTTCGCTGATGAGTGTAACTTTGTAAGAAGCCATTTAAATAAAAAATTGTTGGTAATTAATACCTATCAAATACCTTTTTAACATCGATTTAGTCGATATGTGAGATTTTGAAGTAAAAAATGACACAATAAAATGTATTAAAGAGTATCTATAAGAAAAACTTATACATATGTTGCATCGTTGGTTTTTTGAGCAGAAATGCATGCCCAATCTTTTCTAGTTGATACATCCAATAATTTCAACTCATTCTGAATTAATATTTTTATAATTTCATCTTTTTGTGAATTCAGAATTCCACTGAAAATGACTTCCCCATTTTTTCTCAAGCACTTATAAATATTTGGAATCATTCCTTTTATTACTTCAGCAAGAATATTGCATAAAACAAAATCAAATTGATTCAGTTGATTTTTTAAAATTACCTCATTAAAAGATCCCAAATATGTATTTAAGTTTTTTAAATTGCCGAAATTTAGTTGAAAATTAGATTTAGTTGAGTTTATAGCTAAATAATCATTATCCACTGCACAAACCTCTTTAGCGCCAAGCAGTCTTGCGGCGACACTCAAAATCCCGCTACCACTCCCAATATCTAATATCTTTTTATCAGAAAGTAAAATATTCTCCATTTTTTCCAAGCAAAGATAAGTCGAAGGGTGACTTCCTGTCCCAAAGGCTGCTCCAGGATCAATTTTTATGATTTTTTTATCTTTAAATTTTTCATTTAGATTTATCCAACAAGGCAATATTAAAAAATGATTTCCTACTAATTCAGGGGCCCAATATTTCTTCCAGCTTGTCAACCAATTCTCCTCTTTAATAATTCTCCAGTCAAAAAATTGATTCTTAGGAGCATTAATGTTTAGAAGTTTGCTAATTATTTTTTCAAAACCACACCTCGAACTCTCCCCCCAATCATCGACTGGAAGCCATATATTCACCTCTTTTTTATTTGCATTTTTAATTAAATATTCAAATGAAAAACTAAATATTCCCAGCTCATTTAATTTCCAAATAATAATTTCTTCTGAATCACTCTCTATCAGAAAAGTTAGTTTATACCAATCTTTAGTTTCCATTAAGCAGGACAAGTCTCTTCATAAAGTAACAGGATTAGCATTGGTAATTCCTTCAACTTCAATAATGGTGTCAAGCAACTTATTGGGAATTGGATCATCAATACTTAGAACCATAACAGCTTCTCCTCTAACAATTTTGCGCCCAACTTGCATTGAAGCAATATTTACATTGTTGCTACCCAATAAAGAACCAAGCTTGCCAATAATACCAGGCATATCCCTGTGCCTAGTAACCAGCATGTATCTACTTGGCGATACATTAACAGGATATTGATCAATACTAATAATTCTTAATTCCCCATCAGCAAAAATGCTTCCTGCTACGCTATGGTCGCCATTATCTCCATAAGTGGTTAATTGAAGCGATCCACTAGCAAATTCAGGTCTTGCCTCATCTTTACTCTCAACTACTGAAATACCTCTTGAATCTGCTTCTAGAGAAGCATTTACATAATTTATCCTATCTCCCAAAGCTTTACTTAGAAGCCCTTTTAGACTAGCTATTAATAATGGCTGGGAAGGATGTTGAACAAATTCTCCTTGAAGCTTCACCTCTAGTTTTTGAATCTGTCCACCTGAAAGTTGGCTTATAAGCAGACCCATTGTTTCAGCCAACTGCAAATGAGGTTTTAGACTATCCATAATATCAGGACTCAAACCTGGAATGTTTACTGCAGTTCTCGCAGATAAACCAAGCAAGACATCTCTGATTTGTTCTGCAACGTCAACAGCTACATTTTCTTGTGCTTCCCGAGTAGATGCTCCTAAGTGAGGGGTAAGAATAAGATTCTTTTCAACTTTCAAAAGTGGTGAATTAGATTCCAAAGGTTCTTTTGAAAAGACATCTATTGCAGCCCCTCCAATCAATGATTTATTTAAAGCTTCTGCTAATGCTTCTTCGTCAATCAAACCTCCTCGAGCACAATTAATTAATTTTGCGCTACTTTTCATACTTTTAAGCACCTTCATATTTACTAAATTCTCTGTC
This sequence comes from Prochlorococcus sp. AG-355-J04, assembly GCA_003280885.1. GTDB lineage: Bacteria > Cyanobacteriota > Cyanobacteriia > PCC-6307 > Cyanobiaceae > Prochlorococcus_A. Next base: position 42,600 of record QCDN01000003.1, read on the forward strand.
TCTGGTGTGCGAGGTAAATGCAAAGTTACGTAATCGGATTGTTGGAATAAATCCGCTAGTTCAGAAAGTTTTACTTGTATTTGTTGAGCTCTTTCAGTTGAAACAAAGGGATCATATCCGTAAACTTCCATTCCTAATGCATTAGCAACTTTCGCTACATGAGCACCAATTTTCCCTAAACCTACTACACCTAATTTTTTCTTATAAAGCTCATTCCCGACAAATTTCTTTCTTTCCCATTTACCTAATAAAGTACTACTATTAGCAACTGGAATATGCCTAGATAAGGCCAACATCATAGCTATAGTATGTTCAGCAGCAGCTATTGTGTTACCGCCTGGAGAATTAACAACAAGAACTCCTTTTTGCGTGGCAGCCTTAACATCTACATTGTCGACTCCAACACCTGCTCTTCCAATAATTCTAAGTTTACTTGAAGAATTAATAATTTCTTCAGTTACTTGAGTACCAGAGCGAATCATTAAAGCATCATAATCTCCAATAATGGAAGCCAACTCAGCGTCTGAAATTCCTATCTTCTGATCAACCTGAGCAACTTGTGAAAGAATATCTATTCCTGTTTGATCAATTGGATCTGTAATGAGAACTTTTGTCATTTAAGATTGGTTCTTTAATCTTTTACTTTAACTTAATCTATAGTGTATGTATCTTATTTTATTAATTTGAATAACACACAAACATTTGAGGACTAAAATTTGACAAAAAGTATTGTGATATTCGAAGACATTGATAAATGTGTCCAGCTATTTGATGTTTTCAAAGAAAAATCAGTAATGCTCTCTGAAGCTATTTTGATCCCACCAATAAGTGAGAAAATATCATCAGATCAGACAGAATTGCTTAATGCGAAAGCAAATATCTTATTCAAATCTCAAAATTTTGAAGATATTAGAATTTTAAATCCTAAACTTGATAGAAAGATTAGACAAAAAGATATGAGTAGATGGCTATTGCCATTTGGTTTCATAGCTGGAATAGCTTTTTCAAATATGACTAATTTATCTACCTTCAGCTTTCTTGGTTTAAATACTATCGGGGAATCATTAATTGGAGGCCTCTTAGGAATGGGTTCAGGTTATTTAGGAAGCATTGTTTCTTCTGCAAGTATCAACATCAATAGAAATAAAGAGTTGAGATCAATTATTAATTTAAATAAAGAGGGTAAATGGCTGGTTCTACTTGAAAATCAAATTGGAACTGAATTACCTTGGGCTTTGATAAAACAATCAGAAGCAAAGGATATAATTTTTTTAGAAGCCTAAATGATTGATTTAAAAGGAATCTTAATAAATTCAAACTACAAAAAAGAAACTGAGGAATTAATAAATATTGCCAACTTAGCTTACAAACACTGGAAAACTTATTGGACTGGATTTAATTCAACTTATGTTTGCGAAGAGATTTTAAAAGATTTTGAAAATTTAAATGATTTCAAATTTTTTATTTATGGAGGATTCTCCTCTTCTCAAAGATCTAGGATAGCTTGCTTTAGAGGAGATAATATTCCAGCAGAGGATGCGCTAAAAAGTAATTTTCCAGCGCAAGGAATAAAAATTAATGGCAATTTTTTATTTGATAATGCTAAACAAGACGACTTTAGATCACTCTTAATTGAGAATGGGGTAAATCAATTAAAAATAGGAGATATATGGACTACTGGCGATAGGGGAGCACAAGGGATAATTGATAATTTAGATATTAAGCATCTAGATGAAAAGATTTTTTATTTGAGAGAAGTAAAAGTAAAAATTAATTTAGTTGATATAGATGAATTACAAATACCTTCTGGAAGATCAAAAAAACTTGTTAATACAGTAGAAGCTTCAACAAGATTAGACGCTATAGCTTCAGCAGGTTTTAGAATATCACGAACCAAAATTATTGAAAGGATAGAAAATGGAATGCTCAAATTAAATGGAAGCAAAGTTAATAAACCAACTATTAATCTAAAAATTGGCGACAAATTGGAACTAGAAAATAAAGGATTTATCGAAATTCTAAATTTAGAAATCACCAAAAGAGAAAGATGGAAAGTTAAATTACTTAGAAAATGAAACTTAACCTGCTATTTTCTTATAAGGGGGATTTAAAATCCTTCAATTTGGGCGATTAGCTCAGTGGTAGAGCACTACCTCGACACGGTAGTGGCCACTGGTTCGAATCCAGTATCGCCCATAAAAACTTTTGACGACTTAGGTTAGATCCACAGAAAATAATTTCATTTTTTAGATTATCCAAAAAGATGAAACTTAATCAAATAATTAATCTTCACAAGGGGCTCACTGCATTTGTTGTGATTGGTCTTATGATTTTTTTTGATAATTTTACAATCGCTCCCTACGTTTATTTAGCTCTGCACGGTACTTATGGATTACTTTGGCTTTTAAAAGAAAAGATATTCCCAGATCCTTATTTTAAAGAAAAAATCAATTTTTTAACTTCAGTTACTGGTTTTATTTTCCTTGGAAGTTACTGGGTAGCTCCCTACATTCTTATCTCATCTCAGAAATCTGTTCCAAATATCGTAATAGCTGCATCTGTATCTATAAATATAATTGGTGTGTTTCTACACTTTGCTAGTGATGCCCAAAAATATTTTTCTCTTAAATTAAAAAAAGATCTAATTAAAGAAGGATTTTTCAAAAATATAAGGAATACAAATTATCTAGGAGAAATACTGATTTATCTATCATTCGCCATACTTTCAATGAGTTTCATACCATTAGTAATTCTTGCAATATTTTTCTCTATAGTTTTTCTACCAAGAATGATAAAAAAAGATAAATCGCTCTCAAAATATGATTCATTCGAAGAATACAAAAAGAAAAGTGGTCTAATTTTGCCTAAATTAAATGCCTGATAACAACTTACCCAGTTGGAGGCAAGATTTAAAATCTTCTAGAAAAAAAGAGGGCAAATCACCCTCTAATAGATGGATACAGCTTGCAACAGTCAGCGAAGAAAATGAGCCAAGATTAAGAACAGTTGTTTTCAGAGGATGGCATAAAGATAGTTCAATGATAATTTTTACAGATAGAAGAAGTGAAAAAATTGGGCATTTAAAATCTAACCCTAATGCAGAAATATTATGGTTCTTTTTGAAAACCAAATCACAATATAGATTCAAAGGGAAAATACATGAATTAAGTGATAACAAAAACTATTGGGATTTATTATCAGAAAAATCAAAATCTTCTTGGTTTTGGGGATCTCCTGGAGAGAAAATAAACCCAAAAGTCCAATATACTTATGAATTATTATCCAATCTACCCAAGTCAGAAAATTTTGTAGTTCTAAATTTTGAAATCGATTCAGTAGATCTTCTTAAATTAGAACAGCCTATTCATAAACGATATCTTTGGGAAAAGATTAAGAAATGGGAAAAAGTTGAAATTAATCCTTAAATATTTCTAAATTGTATATTTAGGTTGAAAAACATATAGTGATCAGTCAGTTTTAAAAAAGAAGTATTATTCATATGAATTTTTCAGAAATTCCAGAAAACCCTTTTATTTTTTTATCTTGGGTTACAGCTATAGGGCTATTTATAAGTCTTTCTGAAGCAACAATTAAGATAAAACTTGAGAAGAGAAACAGTTATAGAAAAAGGTTAGAGCTAATCAATAACCTTTATCCAAAAAAATTAGCTTGAAGTATCTGAGAGTATGTTCGCTTGCAAAAATTGAAATAAGCCACCTTTACTTGTTTCTTCTTTAACTTCAACTTGCTTGGAAGGTTTTGCTTTTGTTGAAGGTATAATTTCCTCCTCATCTTCTGATTTCAAAATTCTGATAATGACTTCATCTAAGGAGAAATTCCCGGGACCTGTTAATGCAATTGAAGTTGCTGAAGCGAAATATAAAAGTAAAAGCTCTAGTAAGAAAATATTAAAACCTGAAGTAACAAGTGCATGATATATAGCGACAGAAATTGTTCCAACAATTGCCAAAGCTCCGAATCTTGTTGCTAAGCCGATAATTAATAACCAACTACCACCTATTTCTGAGAATGCCGCTATGTATGATAAAAATATTGGGAATGGGAGATGTAATGGTCTTACAAAAGCATCAGCGAAATTTTCTATGTTTGCTAATTTCTCATAACCGTGATGTATAAGAACAGTTCCAGTTATAACTCTAAGAATTAATAAAGCAGTATCTTTGCTAAACGACTTGGTAAGAATTGTTGAAAGCACTATTAAAAAGTTATCCTTAAGTAAAAATAACTAGTCACAGTATCCATCGTGGATTAAAGAGCAAAAGTCGCATCTAAATAAGTATTTATACTTACTTACCAATGGGGTTATTTTCTGATTAGGAATTCAACTAAGTTAAAAATTATATTTTGAAAAATTTTCTAATATTTTCTGATTTATTTTTGGAATATTTTCTTTAAATTTAAAAAACCCTCTTCTAGCAAATTTCCAAGCAAATAAATCTTCATCCCTCACAAGATTAAAAATTTTTTTATGGTGTAAATTTTTAAACTCAGTTATGAAATCATAATTTTCTCCCACTCCAGGATAAATAATGTCTATTTCGTTAGTATTTTTAAAAGTATTTTCCAATGAATAAGGATCAATCTGTTCAACATTATCAAATTGCTCTACAAATTCAGAGACCAAATCTTGTTTAAATTTCAATACAGATTCAGACAATTTAATTTGTCTTTGTTCATTTTTTAAAAGGATAATAAATACTTTTTTATAGCTTGGAAGTAAATTTTTAAGGGTTGCAAGGTGTAGATCATTTTCAAACATAATCAGATTATCTGATTTAGGATCCATATCATTTTTATAAATCTCATCTTCAAATGGTATTTGATTAGATTCTTCAAGAAAAATTTGTTGATTACTTATTTTTTCTACATTAAATCTATTATTTGAAAATTTTCTGAGGTTTGATGATGAAAAAAGATATTGTTTTCCCTTCGTTTGCAATCCTCCGACCCATCTCCAGCTAAGGAGATTAGATGCAGCATCACCATCAAAAAGATATTTAAAGAAAAACTTTGCTCCCAATTGCCATGGAAGGCCTAAATTAAATATCCAAGTACTCGCAAACCACATTCTTGTATGATTATGCAAATAGTTATAGTGCTTTAATTCATGGACCCAAGAATTAAAAAAATCTAATTCTGTATTGCCATTAATTGCGCTTTCATATAGGTCATAATCAAAATCAAAATTGTTTTCTGAAATAAAATTTCTCCAAACTTTAGGTCTATTTTCCATCCACCCTTTCCAGTAAACTCTCCAAAATATTTCTTCAACAAATTTAGTTGAATTTTTGATTTTGTACTTACTTTTAATATCATAAATCAGATCATATTCCGATAAAATTCTATGAGTAATGAAAGGCGATAATTTTGAAACTGAACTTTCGTTATTTGGCCCAAAATCAAAATTTCTTAATTTTGCATAATCATTAATTTTGTATTTCGCAAAATTTTCCCAGGTATTTTGGGCTTCTAATAAAAATGACATTTTCTGATAACTTTAAAAAATTTTTTTTGGTATTGATAGAAATTTCAAAAATTTGCCTGTTAATTTTCCTCAAAATTTTCTATTTAACTTTTAAGTAAATATGTTTGATTGAAGTATTTAATTTAAATGCCTTTTGAGTACATTTTATACTCTTAAATCGCTCTCTGCATAGGAAGATATTTAGTGGCCAATTACTTTTTAGATCTAATTTTAATTTTCAAATCTTTATTTAAATGATTTTTTCTGAAAGATTTTTAAATATTTATCAAAATTATTATGAATAATTTATTAGTGAGAGATGTTAAGTATCTAGATGAACAATACAGAATAGGTGAAGGCATAATTTCGGATGATGCATTTAAGCAACTTGAAAAGCTCTTTATTCCTGTTGATCCAGAGCCTGACTACTTTAATCAAAAAAATAATAAACTTTTGCCAAAATTAGCCAAAGAAAACTATAAAGAATTTTTGGAAAGTTTATTAACAAAAACAAGATTAAGCATTCAACCAAAAATTGATGGCTGTGCTATTGCAATTAGATATACAGATGGCAACTTTAATAAAGCTATTACACAAAAAGGATTTGATGTCTCAAGCAAAATTAAACAAATTAAAAATGTCCCCTATTGTATTCCTATCAAACGAGATTTTCAAATTAGAGGTGAACTATACGCTACAAACCAAGTTGCCGGCATTTCCCAAAGAATTACAACAAAATACCTCAATGATAAGAAAGGGATTGGAGAAACTCTCCGCTTTTGCTGTTTCCAAATACTTAATGGAAGACTTAATCAATACGAAACCCTTAACTATCTTAAAAAATGTGGCTTCAGCACCCCTGACAGTTACTTCACAAATCATACAAGCGAAATCCAAATATATAAAAAAAATTGGTTAGAGAAAAAAATATTTGCGAAATATCCAACTAATGGGATAGTTATAAAAATAAATAGTAGGAAATTACAGTTACTTAGAGAGAAAAGTTTATCTCAAAATAACGAATGGCAATATGCAATTGAAAAATAATATTAAATAGTACCTTCAATAAGAGCTCACGATACTGACTTCCAGTATTTACAGTGGAAAAGTAATTAAATTTTGGTTAAATTCCAAAGCAATTTGCAGGATTACTAAATGACTGCCACTATTTCAAGACCTAAAATCTCTAACTGGGAAACATCCAATATTCCAAACCTTACGGGCAAAACAGCGCTAATTACTGGTGCTAATAGTGGTCTTGGATACTACACTGCAAAGGCCTTAGCAGAAAAAAATGCTCATGTTGTTATAGCTTGTAGATCACTTGAAAAAGCTAATCAAACTATCAAAAAACTTAAAGGTCTTAATCCTGAAGGATTATTTACACCTTTAGAATTAGATTTGTCAGATTTAAAAAATATTGTTGAAGTTAAGTCCAAAATTTTTGATAATTTTGAAAATTTGGATTTACTAATCAATAATGCAGGCATTATGCATCCGCCTAAAACTCTTAGTGCCCAAGGATATGAAATACAATTTGCAGTTAATCATCTAGCTCACATGCTTTTGACTCTAAAGCTACTTCCAATTATTGAAAAAAAAGAAGAATCTAGAATAGTGACGGTGACTTCCGGAGCACAATTTTTTGGCAAAGTTGGTTGGAAAAATCTGAAAGCCGAGAACTATTACAACAAATGGGAATCTTACTCCAATAGCAAATTGGCAAATGTGATGTTTGCTTTGGAACTAAATGAGAACTTAAAGCACAAAAATATACTTTCTTTAGCTGCTCACCCAGGAATTGCAAAAACAAATCTCTTTACTGCTCAAAAACCTAACCCTGGTCCATTAGAAACTTTCTCATTGGAATTATTTAGTCCTATTTTTCAAACTGCTGAGATGGGTGCTTTACCTCAGCTTTTTGCAGCTACTTCACCAGACGCAAGAGGTGGTGATCATTATGGTCCTAGATTTAATTTCAGAGGTCATCCAAAACTATCCCCTACTTCTCCTTTCGCTATGAATAAAAAAGAAAGAAAAAATTTATGGGAAAAAAGCCTTGAAATACTTAGTAACTTTTTATAAATTTTTCATTTTTACTAACTTTAGAAAATACTTCAAGATATGTAATTCACTCTCTGAGAGTTTCATAAATTCTGTTAAAGCATCATAATTTTTTTCATCAATTTTTTTTGATAATTTAATAAAACTATCATGGTTTTCATTAACAAAGCGCTCAGCAATCTGAGACGGAGTTAAGCCCTTTTCAATTAATTCGCCTGGAGCATTTTTCTCCCACTTTTCATAAAACCAAGAGAACCAATATTTTGCAGTATTTTCTTCCATTAATTAACTTTTCTTTGCCAAATACTATAAATAATGAAGAAAGATCTCATGATTGAATTACCCCCTAAACACAATTAATATAAATTCAATTATAAATTTAATGATAGATAATTATACAAGTAAAAGAAATATTAATCTTGTAATTGGATTAGGTAAATCTGGATTTTGGGCTGCCAAGTATTTGAGAAGCATCAATAAGAAAGTAATTGTTTGGGAAAGTAAAGATGGGATAGAATTCTTAGAGAGAAAAACAGCATTAGAGGAGCTCAATATCATAGTTTCTCTAAATAAAGAATTTGTATTTGAAGAAATTGAACCTTTTTTGGAAGAGATCGAATCTGTTGTTGTAAGTCCATCAATACCTTATGACCATATAACTATTATTGAATTGAAAAAAAAGGGGATTAAAGTAATTGGAGAAATTAATGTTGCATGGGAAATTTTAAAAGACACAAATTGGATAGGTATTACTGGCACTAATGGCAAGACTACTGTTACTCATCTACTAAGCCATATACTTTGTGATACTGGATTATATGCTCCTTTTGCTGGAAATATTGGTACACCTTTATGTAAGTATGCTCACTCCAAAAAACATGAAAAAATTGATTGGGTTGTAGCTGAATTAAGCAGTTATCAAATAGAAATATCTCCAGAAGTAAAACCTAATATTGGAATATGGACAACCTTCACAGAAGATCATCTTGAAAGACATAAAACACTTGAAAATTATTTCAACATAAAAAAAAGCTTGTTAGAAAAATCTGATTTTAGAATTTATAATTATGACGATAAAAACCTAAGAAATCACTACAGTTCGCTATCAAGAGGGGTTTGGATAACAACTAGTTTCGATAAATCAAATTTTATTCATTGCGATTATTGGATAGATGAACAAGCGTACATTGTTGAGAGAGGGAAGAAATTATTCAAACTTGAACATTTTTCTTTAAAAGGAATGCATAATCTTCAAAATCTTTTATTGGTAATTGCAGCAGCAAGAAAAGTTGGATTATCTGGCAAGAAGATTAAAGATTCTTTATCTAATTACAAACAATTACCCCATAGGATGGAAACAATTTATAAAAATAATAATCTGGAAATCATTAATGATAGTAAAGCTACAAATTTTGACTCATCTATTGCGGGAATAAGTTCAATTGAAGGTCAAATAATAATCATTGCTGGGGGTAGATTAAAAGGTAATGAATATAGTGAGTGGATAAAAGTTTTAAAGAAAAAAGTTAAATGTGTTTTCCTTTTTGGAGAAAGCTCAAAAGTCCTAAAAATGGCGCTTATTAATGAAGGATTTAAAAAAAATATTTTTGAATTTTCAGAACTAAAAGAGCTTTTAAATTTTGTTTTTCATTATTTACAAAATGATAGGGTCGGAACATTATTATTCTCACCTTCATGCTCTAGTTTTGATCAATTTAAAAATTATGAAGAGCGTGGAGATTATTTCAAGAAACTAATCAGTGAAAAATTAAAGGTTAATAAATCCATTTTTTGTTCAAGTATCGTTTCGTAATTTTCAGGTCGGTCATCACAACCGTTTACCCTCTAGCAAATATTCACTTAATTAGTTAGATTTTGACTATAAATTAACCACTAGCAATGAGTGAATCTAACAATTTACCTCAAGCAATAAGTCATAAAAAATTAAGTTACTTTATGCTTAAGGCACAAAAAGATTCCCATTTTTCTGATGAATTAGCAGAAATTGAAAGCTCTGAAAAAAGAGAATTTGAAGAGTTAATCAATAATTGGGAAGCTTCGACTAAAAAGGTAGTTAATGAGTTATCAAAAAGAAAAGAGAATTTACTAAAAGATAAATCACCAAATTCTTTAATTGCTCTTGGTGCTATGGAAGTTCACCTTAATATGGCTTTGCAAGCCTTAAATGCATTTAATAAAGGAGTTGATGGGTAAAATAACAGACAAATTATAAGGAAGGCATCGAAAATAAGAGAAAATCTAAGTTTTTTTCAGTATCTATAGAAACATCATCATAATAATTAACTTCAAAACCCAAGCCATCTCCAGATTCGAGAAATATATTTGAATTAGAGTCTTTACTTTTTAATAAAAGATTACCTTCTATTATTTGTATCCAATTATATTTATCGATTTTTAATGGCAATTTTTTTTCTTTAATTGGCTTATATTTACAACGCCATAAAGAGATACTTTGATTTAGAAAAAGCTTATTATTTTTACCGTCTTTGTAATTAAAAATAAGATTGTCCCACAACTTTTCATTTAATGAAATTTGATCATATCGAGGTTTGATATTTTCTTTTTGAGGGTATATCCAAATCTGGAACAACTTACAGTTCTCATTTTCTTCATTCTTCTCGCTATGAGAGATTCCAGTACCTGCAGACATAACTTGTACTTCATCTTTGTGAATTTTTCCAAGATTATTTAAAGAGTCTCTATGAGTTATTGCTCCTTTTGTTACGACAGTAATTATTTCCATATTTGAGTGAGAATGTGTATTAAATCCTGCATGAGGAGAAATAATATCTTCGTTTATAACTCTAATTTTCCCAAAATTATCCCATTTTGGATCTCTATGCTCTGCGAAAGAAAATGAATGCATTGAATGCAGCCAATCTCTTCTTGATAAAAATCTATCATCGGATTTTCTTATCTTAATAATATTAAAAACCATCAAAATTAAATAGAATAAAAAAATTCTAAATAATTAGAAAAATATTTGTAAAATTTTTTGATAAATTATTCCTAAAAAAAGCAAATATCAAATTTAAAAATTTATTTTACTCTGAGCCTTATTAGCCTTTATCAATATTTTTTGTGCTTCATCTCTTGTAAGGCATTTTTCTGCTTTTACATTTAAGTTTTTAAGTTTTTGCAGTTGCTTTGTGTTACTCATAATTTAACCCGTTCTTAAAGCTACTTTAACATAAGCTTAAATTAATTGCCTCTGAAACCTTTGCATCAAATCATTTTTAAATCTTTGAGAATGGAATTATCAGAACAGTATAGAGGATGTATTGGATTATCTTTGATTGTTTTCTTAATTAAAAGCGGTCCAAGAGGATTATCAAAATTATTTTTCCTAATTGAGTTATATTGCATTATTTTTTTTGATATTCTTTTATTTCTATTTAGAAATTTCCCTTTGTTACCCCAACCTAACCATAAATCACAATTTTTACTTTCAGACCAGTGTTTTAAGTTTTTATAAATATGATTATTGTTTAGATAGCCCACAGGGTTTTTATGTTTAAAAAGTTTTTCTGGTTTGCTTGAAATAAGAGCAAATAGATTTATTAATTTTACTTTGCCGTAATCATTGTTTTTCGAAATTTTGATTATCTTTTTTGTTGTGTTGTCCAATAAAACTTCATCCGATAATGAGGGATTTAAACCAATAAAGATAATCTCTTTTTTAGATTTAGAAATCTTATAACTTAAACTCCATCTATATAGTTTGTTTGCACTTATTAAACAATTTCTTTCTAGAAATAAATTATTCAACCTAAACCTACACCTCTAGCCATGAGAGTGGCAAACAAAGGTATTGTTGCAAAGCCCACTAATTCAGTAGTAATGATTAGTCTGAACCTCTTGACTAGATTTTCAGATATTTCAGGTAATTTATTCTTACTTAGTGGAATTGCCCAGAGGATATATGTTGTTGTTGGGTATAAAGAAAGTAAGCCAACCAAAATGTAGAGCGAAACCTTAATCCAAAACACAGGATTACCTGTATAGAAATCACCTCCTTGACCAAAATACTTAACACGCAAAATCCCAGTAACTAAAATCGCAACTCCTGCTAAACCATAAACCACATCTGCAATTATCATTGAGATCGTCTCATTTCTATTAAGACCTACTTTGAGAGTCAATCTTTCAAACAAAAGAGAACCGAAACACAATATTATTCCTAAATAATGAACATATGCTACTAATGCACTTTTAGCAATTTCACCTGTCAATAAAGTTCCTAATAACATTTTCTAGTCAAAATTTATACAATACTAACTACCAAATAAAGAATTTGTTTAGAAAATAAATTAAACAATAAAAGGTCAGGTATTGAATCTAGGACTCTAAAAACCTTTTTTGACCATCTTCAAAGAAATCCTTTTTATTCCATACTTCGATTACATCTGGGAAATGTTTTTCCATACAACTATCACAAACCCCATGACTGAATCTAATATCACTAATTTTCGAAAGATATTTTTCTAAATGCATCCAATCGCCCTCCTTATTTTTCACTTCTCTGCAATATGAACAGACAGATAAAATACCTTCCTGTTTGTGCAAGTTAGACAAAGCATCTAGCAAGTTCAATGACTTTTTTCTAAGCTCTAAAAATGAAACTATTTGCTTGGATAATAATTCCATAATATTGAATTGTTGTGTAGTTAGATTTCCTGGCTTTCTGTCTATTACACAAAGAGTTCCAAGTTTATTACCATCACTATTTCTAAGGGGAAAACCTGCATAAAAACGAATCTTGGGGTCTCCTGTTACCAATGGATTATTTATAAACCTTTCATCTTGGAAAGCATCATGAATAATTAATGGACTATTTTCTTTTATAGCATGGGTACAAAAAGACCAATCTCTTCTAGTTTCTGATATTTGAAGTCCTATTTTGGATTTAAACCATTGCTTATCTCTGTCTACCAATGTCATTAAAGAAATAGGCACATTACAGGTTGTAGCAGCAATTTTTGTAATATCGTCATAACATGATTCTGGCTTGGTTCCCAAAATCCTATATTCTGCTAAAGCTTTTAATCTTCTTTCCTCTTCTTCTTTTTTTGATACAAGATTCTGCATTAATCTTCACCAATAATTAAAACTTTAAAATTAAAGTTTCTCCAAAAAACTTTTTCCGTCTAATACTTAATAAAAAAAAGATAAACTTATTGAATTGTTACTTACTGATTTATTACTTATTAATTCATTATTGATTGATTTAACTTTGAGACTGCCATCCCAGCGATCCATCCACTTGTCCAACAATGTTGAAAATTAAATCCACCAGTGATCCCATCAACATCCAAAACTTCTCCAGAAAAAAATAACCCTGGACAAATTAAGCTCTCCATACTTTTAAAATTAACCTCATTAATTTTTACGCCTCCGGAAGTAACAAATTCCTCTCCAAATGGACCTTTGCCTGAAATTATATATTTATCCCTCATTAAAGTATTTATCATTTTCTCTCTTTCATCCGCCAGTAAATCAGCCCACTTTTTCTCTTTATCAATACCTATTTTCTTTAATAAAAAAATCCATAATCTTTTTGTTAATAGTGGAACAGGTCTACTATTAATAAGATTCACCTTGCCTTTATTTAATCTTAAATAATTAATTTTTTCTTTTAACTCCTCATAACTTAAAGAAGACCATTTAATGATTAAATTAAATTTATATTTTTGGCTATAAAGTTCCCTTGCTGCAATTGATGAAAGTTTTAATACTGCTGGCCCACTAAACCCCCAATGCGTTATTAGTAAATCGCCTCTATTTTGAAAATTCTTATTGTTTAAATTAATTTCTATATCTATGCCCTTAATCGATACCCCACTACATTCATCCAAATTTGGTTCTTTTGTGGAAAAAGTAAAAAGAGATGGTATAGGTTTAACAATAGTGTGTCCAAGATTTTGAGCTAATTTATATCCGCTTGGATTACCTCCAGTTGAAAGAATAATATTTTTTGCAGTTACCTTTGCTTTTTTAAGACTAAAAATATTGAATATATTATCTGGAGTTTTTGCAATTTCTTTTACAAAAAATTTTGTTAGTATCTCTACGTTTTTTGATAAAGCACTTTTTCTCAAACAATCAATAACATCTGAAGAAGAATTAGACACTGGGAATACTCTTAGATCTTCCTCAATTTTTAATTTTAAACCTTTTTTCTCAAACCAATCGTATACATCTCCAGCAGCAAAACGATTAAATGATTCCAAGAGCTGAATTCCACCTCTAGGGTAATTCCCAATTAGTTCATTCGGTATCCATGTCGCATTAGTGACGTTACATCTTCCCCCTCCACTAATCCTTACTTTCTCCATAAGTTTTGAAGTTCCTTCAAGAATTATTATTCTTTTTACTCCATTTTCAGCAGCAGTTATTGCTGTCATAAAACCGGCTGCACCGCCTCCAACAACTGCTAAATCAAAAGATTCCAAAAACTTATTATTTAATATGCTTCAATCTGATAATAGCAAGTAGTTATAAAGAAAAATTAGTCCAAAAACCATAAAAAAATAAATATAAAACTTTAAAACTACATTATAGATAGCTACGATTCGCTAATTTTTAAATTTCTAGAAAAATCAACACAGTCGTTATTTTTATGCTTTAAGTTAATTAAATGAGTTTGTTATTTTCTTACGTTAAATATTCTGAGGCCAGTTTTCCTATGACTGGTCAATATACTGCTCTTCTTTTAATAACTTCTGTTATTTGGGTTCTACTTTGGTTTGGATATAGACAAAATAAGATAAATGATGAGATCAAGAAAAAAGAAAAAGAAGAAAGAATTAATGCGAAAGTTCAAAGAAGAAAGAAGTTAGAGAGTTTATACCCTACTAATAAAAAAACTGTTTAAAATAAATTATTTTAGAAACATGAAAAAAAATAATTTCAAATCACTAATTCAGTACTTACCTGGGATTTTGATTCTTATTTATGTATTCTTTTTAGCATTTACTCAATTTATAAAATAAAATTTTTAAAAATTATTCGTTTTGATTGGAATCCTTTCTGCTTTTGGAGCTGCTACATCTTGGACATATGCGTGCTTTATTTGGCGCTCGCAAACTCAAAAATATAAATCAATAGATATTAATTTAATAAAAAATATAATAGCTTTTTTAATTTTTATACCTGCTTTTATCAATCTAAGTTCTACAACTGAATTAAAAAACATATTTATCCTACTAATTAGTGGAATAATAGGTATTGGTTTAGGTGATACTTTCTATTTAAAGTCACTACAAACAATTGGCACAAGAAAAACTTTATCTATAGAAACTCTTTCTCCGTTAATGGCAGCTTTATCAGGGGAATTTTTTATTAATGAAAATTTAACTACTAAATCATGGGTTGGAATAATTATAGTAACGACTTCGCTATTCATAATTCTCAGAAAAGGTAACGATTTTAAAGAGGAAAACTCCTCTTTCTCAGAAAAAAATAACTTTAAGATTTTTGCTTTTCCTTTTTTATCAGTTTTATGTGCTGTTCTTGGAGGTCTTTTATCAAGGACGGTTTTCCTTCAAAGCAATTTATCTCCTTTCCTTACAACTGAAATAAGATTATTAGGTGCAATAATTTTTTTAATTAGTCTAAAAGGATTTAAGATTAATTTTTTCTTAAAAAAATTAGACAAAAAACAACAAAAAAGATTTTTTATTTCAATACTTCTTGGAACAAATGTAGGAATATTTCTACAACAAGTTGTGTTTAAAACCCTTCCAATAGGAGTAGGATGGGCTTTATTAAGCATATCTCCAGTAATTTCCTTATTTTTTGCTAAGACTGAGGAAAGAGAAATTACAAAAAAAATAATATTTTTTACTTGTTTTTTATTTTTTGGCTTGACATTAATAATTCTTTAATCTCTGAGTTAATGTAAAAAATACTCATGTTAATAAAAATCAAATTAAATAAAATTACCCTATAAACACTCAAAAAAATGAAAACATTAAAGAAAAAAAGACTCGGCACATTGGAAGTTTATGTTATTTTTTTAAGCTGCATTTATGCAGGCTTTATAGGTTATAAATCTCTATTAAATGTTTTATTTACTTGGAATTAATTAATTCTTTCTAATGATTTAATCAACTTACCTCCATCTTGGTCATCATCATCATTTGAAGCGAAAAATAAAAAGAATATTCCTAAAGAAGCTATAGATAGCGAAATTGACAATACAGAAAGCTCATCCATAAATTAGAAATTTTTTTTATGATAAACGAAAAAAAATAAAAGACAGTAAAGAAATACACATTCTCGAAAATAAATATTTCTTTTATTTGTAAAATGAAAAAACACATCCGAACTATTTCGTGAAAGTTCTAATAACTTCCCCCTGTAGTGCAAGCGTAATAATTCAGTATGGAATAAAAACTTGGCCTATTTGGCAATGTGAGCCAAGCAAATTTCAATGGAATTACGATGATAAGGAAATTTGCTTAATTATTGAAGGTCAAGCGAAAATAAGTACCCAAAAAGGTGACATTTACGTGATTAAAGCTGGAGATCTAGTTGAGTTTCCTGCTGGACTTAACTGCGAATGGGAAGTAACCAAAAGTATTAAAAAACATTATCGATTGGGTAGCTAAATTTAAGAAAAAAGATTTTTTCTTCTTTACTGTTAAGTCAATGTAGATAAAATATGGTTAATAAATAATTTCAAGAAGGAAACTAATATTATGCCTTTTACTGATCAAGAATATTTTGAGGTTATTGAAAAAAACGAAATAGTAAAAAAGGCCTTTGAAAATATTAAGCAAATTTGCATTGATTTACAAAAACAAACAAATTGTCCTGAAGAGGATCTAAAAGATTTTCTTGAATTTATTTCTAAACAATGGAATAAGTAATAATTTAAAAGCCTTTTAAATACTAAATTTTAAATTTCAATTTAGTTTTCTGAGACAATAAGTTCTAATCTAATTCCTTTTTTGGTTTTGTATTGATACTGGAAGTTCCCTTAGCAGCAGAAACGAAGAAAAAGAAGCCTACAATTCCTGATATACCAAATATAGCAGCCAAAGGATCAAAGGTGAAAGAAAACATAAAATTTATAAAATCAAGATAAATAATAGTTTTTGAATCAAAATTGTACAATTATTGTTAAGTATAAAAAATAACAATCGCGCGATTCATTATGTCATTATTAGTTTCTCAGTAGGTTCAAAAAAATTATTATTCAAATTGATTTTTAGAATAAAAATATCAATACATACCAAAGATCTATTCATGCTAAAGAGAAAAGTTTTTAAAAAATATTTATAGAAATATTGAATAAAACGCTACCCAGAGGATCCACAATTGTTGTTTCTTTAGATTAGTATCAGTTCATGACAGAATTTTACTCAGCTTCTTCCTCAGTAAGTCCTTTTACAGCAATATTATGGTGCCTTTACCCAGTAGCTTTACTTGTAATTATTGAATTACTTTTGGGGGGTGGGTTTGATGATGACAATAATGACGATCAAGATGGTGGAATGTTAATACCTGCTTACTCTAGATCAGACGTTTGAATTTTTGAATTTTTTGAATTAAAGACTCACAAGGAATTTAATTAAATTGGCGAACAATATTGATACAACTCATATTTCTCTAATTACACTTACCATCCTTATGATTACATCACTAACCTGGTTCGTCTTAAGAACCCTTAAGGAAGGTAGAAAAGCTCTAACAGAAATAAATAAGGATAGATCGTGAAATACAATAAACATTCAAAAATGTAGAATTTGATTAGATTTATAAAACTCTTAGATTTACAAGTTTTACTAACTAAATAGATATATTCTAAAAATTAAAAAACTTTTCCTTCTCAAAGTTTGGCGAAAGCATAAAAAACTTAAATAAACACTAGAATTTTTTTGGTTGCTAAGTCAAAAAATTACCAATCTATTGAAATCTCCTTTTTATGAAAGGACTTCTTTTTTATTACTTTAATAAATAAAAATGCATCTAAATTCTTTACTTTATATTTGTTCTATATCTTTATTCATTTATATAATGGCGCTATTTTGGAGAGACTTGCCAAATCAAAAAAAGTAAATAAATAATTAATATTAATTTTGTTGCTTATAAAAATAAATTGAGTTATTAATTTAATATTGGATTTAATTTTTTTATATAAATGTTGAAAGAATCTTCAAATAACAATAACAAAAACATATTCTCAAAAACTAACGGTATTGCAAAAGAAAATATGATTTGCAAAGACGGATTCTGTTCATTACCAAATCAAGATGAGATTTCAAAACAAGATTCAAATGATATGAATTTATTTGATCCTATTTAGTAAATAAATAATATTTTGATAAATTAAAGATTAAATTGATAATGTTAGATTCTTTGAATTTTTAATTTATGTTTAATGACTTTTTAAACGCATATAAAGAGTTTTGGATTAAAGCTACAGACTTCAAAGGTTTCACATCTCGATCGGACTGGTGGTTAGTTCAACTAGCGAATCTTATAATTTCTTTGCTAACTATCCCAATATTTTTAAAAACGTTTGGTTTCAATGTTTATGGCATAGTTTGTATCATTCCTCAAATAGCTATTGATGTAAGAAGAATCAAAGATTTTGGAAAAGATTGGAAATGGATCTTTATTAATTTAATACCTATCTTAGGATGGATCTTGTGGTTCATCTGGCTAGGCTTTGGTAAGACTGGTAATGGGAAAAATAAACTTATATAGAAATTAACTCCTCAATTTTTTCTTTTTTTAAAATCTACAAATCTTACCTTTTTTCTTAACTCTATTTGTTTTTCAAGAATTCTAAACACATGCATCTCGCATTCGGTTAATTTAAGAAACTGATCGAGTGTATCTTTATCTTCTTCATCAAAATCCTCGAAAACTTCTGAAATAGCAGTACTATTTCTTGAAATAAAATCCTGTGCAACATCTCGTGGATTCTTGCCTGATTCAAAATCCTGAAAAGCTTCATAAGAATTAAGTTCTCTCGTTAACCATTTAAACCATGGTTCATTTTTATTATGTTTTTTATTTATGATTTTCTTCATGAAAAATTTTTACTAGTTTAATCATTATTTGTTATTCATTCTTTGACACCTGTACAATTACTTATTTTTAAAATTTAATTAAAGATAAACCTTATTTATTTTTTACAAAATAACTAGAATAACTACCCATAAAGCTTCTTAAGGAAAAAGTATTTATTACTCATTTTTTTGTTTAAGAGATAGCTAGAGTTTATTTCAAATGAAGTATATTGTTTATTCCATTTTATGACTTTCCTTCATCTCCAATTTTAATAATTGGTGCTCTAGGTATTGCAGTCGCAATAGCAGTTTTTTTGTCTCTTACCAAAAATATTCCAATTCTGCTTTGAACAAAGAGCTTGCAGAAAAGAAAAATCCATAATTAAGGAACAAAAAGAATTAAATGAAAGATTAGAAAAAATAGAACAAGATTTAAAAAATTAATAAAAATTACTTTTAAATATTGATGAGTTAATGATCTCGAATTCAAGACCTTAATTTTTTAAATGTGAATTTTGGTCTATAAGGAGATATGGATAAAGATCATCTTATTGAGTTAATTTCTAATAGTCTTCTTTACGAGAGCAAAAATTCTGACTCTACTAAGAATCTTAGTGACTTTAAAAATTACTTAGAGAGATTAAATCTAGATCAATTGAGAACTATGTCTAAAGAATTTATTCTTTAGGATGATTTTTAAAAATATTTTATTGTTTATTAAATAATCAATACTTTTTAAAAATTGTTAGTATCAAAAAAATAAGATAAATATGCTTAAATTAAACAGAGGTGATTTTTTAATAAAGCCATTTTTAAAAAGAAATAATATTAGAGCCTTTTATCAAATTATTTCTACCATCTTCCCAATTATTTCTATTTGGTTAATCATCCACCAAATAATAAATCAACCTTTTTCATTATTTATTAAAGGATTTCTATTGGGTCCTTTTATAGTTTTTCTAACCCTGTTCTCTTCTCGAACATTCTCATTAATGCACGATTGCGGACATAATTCTCTTTTTACAAAACGTAAATTAAACCGCTTTTTTGGATTTTTACTTGGCTTAATTAATGGTATTCCCCAGAAGTCATGGTCAATCGATCATGCATTTCATCATAGAAATAATGGAAATTGGGAAATTTACAAAGGGCCGATAGATGTTTTAAGTCTTGAAGATTATAATTTACTTACAAAAAGAGAGCAGATATTTTATAAAGTAAGTCGAAACTGGCTTATGCTTTTCCCCGGCGGTTTTTTTTATTTAGTTTTAAAACCTAGATTAGGATTGTTTATTATTATTTTTAATTTCACTAAAGATATATTAGAAGAGACTTTTATTAAAATCAAAAACAGAGAAATTTCTCAACTTCTAGCTATTAATTCAAGAGTCAAACCACCTTTTTCTGATTATGGAGATAATTTTAGTGAACTATGTGAATTAATAATCAATAACATAGTAGTAATAATAGGCTGGATTTTTATGTGCCAATGGTTGGGTTTAGTTTTTTTCTTATCATTTTATTCAGTGGTATTAACCTTATCAGCAGCAATTTTAATATGTGTTTTTTTCGTACAACATAACTACGAAAATGCATATGCTAAAAATACAGAAAATTGGGATCTCATCGATGGAGCTATTTTAGGGAGTAGCAATTTAGATATACCTAATTGGCTAAATTGGTTTTTAGCAGACATATCCTTCCACAGCATTCATCATCTCTCTGAGAGAATCCCAAATTACAACTTAAGAGCTTGTCATAAAGCAAATATTCATTTGCTTCAAAAATCCAAGTTCTTAAAATTAAGCGATTTTTCAAACTGTTTCAAATATATTATTTGGGATAATAAAAATGAAAAATTAATTCCAATAAGCTAATACTTAATTCAACCTTCTTCTCAATTTTCTTTTTAGAGGAATACTGCTATATGCATGAGTACCAATAGATGGTGGCAAGTCATTCTTTAAAGGATGAATAAAAGCATTTGCCATACTCTCTAACATTTTCGAAAGCCAATTAATTAGTGATTTCATTTGAAAATCTAAAAGTCCACTTTTTCATCATCTAACTAAATCACTGAAAAGTAAATCAGTCTTTATGCTGATTTTTTTTAAGATTAGCTTATAAAATTAATATTTAATAATCAAAATTATTTTTTTCTTTTCTGTTTTAAAAGAAGTATATTACTACCTTTTTAAGGCTAAACCATTTGCAAAATAAACTTAGTAAATAATACTTATTTTTTCTAATTAGCTTAATAAATTAAATTATTGAACATTATTTCGTGCTATATCTCTATTCCAAATAAATCTAACATTATTATGAATAATTCATTTGTTTCTACAAACCAGAATACAGAAATAGATTCTATTAATTCATATTTTGAGTGTATAACCGAATGCAGTATTGTGGATGGTCATCAAGAATGTATTACTCGTTGTTTAGAAGTTCATTTAAAGGGTGATGATCAAAATGAATAAAAAAAATTCACCTCAAAGGAAAACAACTTTAAAATGGAACTCGAATGGAGAGCTTTCAGAAATTGATATGTTAAGAATTTTAGAAAAGATATCAGCTAATGAACTTAATCAATATGAATTAACATGCGATTCTGATCAAATTTAAAAATCTCTTTTTCAATATTTTTACTTATGCTGCTGATAAAAAAGAAGCATATGGGATTTCGGTAAGTTATCAGTTATTAATTAACTAGATTTCAATAAAGATTAAGGACATATTAACAATATTTAAGTTTTTATTTTAAAAAATTAATTTTTAGAACTCCTATTTTTTTTTAAGAATTTTTTATTAATTTCTTTTTTTGTTAGTTGAATCGGTTTTACTAAACCTGAATCGCCATGAGTTGGACAATAATAAGTCATAAGCATCCACTTTTTTTCGTCATCCATAGAGTAAAACTTACCTAAATAGTGATTAAGTAAATAGGACGGATTATGAAAATATTGATGTTTTTTTATCTTTTTTTCTTATTTACTTAATAATTCATAAAATTTTCAGTCTATTTTTACTAAATAGATATAAATACGCATGACTTATAAAAAAATACCTGCTATTTATTAATAAATTCAAAATTATTAATGTCTTTAGAATCTATATTGATGGTAGTTGCTCCAATCTGTGTTTTTACTGTAGGAGTTATTGTATTACCTATTCTAGTAAAGCCACGTAAACAATCTGGTTTACCTAAGAGATATATACGCGGTCTTTAAATTAATTAAGCTTTAAAGAAGAGCAAAGACAATTAGCATAAAAATGTTAAGCGCAAATAATTTATCTTTAGATAAATTTAAATCATAAAAACTTTATCGAAAAAAAATTATAAATTCTTTTCATTATGAGATCCTGTGATGGATAATAGATTATATAAATTCACTTTTATTTAACAAAATTCTTAACTAAAAAAAATTTGAGAAATATAAAATTTTCAGGTCTTAAAGGCCAAGCGCTTGAAATAGAGGATAAGGATATTCCAAGCATAAAAGAATTTAAGGATGTTATCCCAGACCACTACTTTAGGTGCGATACCAAAACTTCTTTAAGGTATCTTTTACAAACAGCTTTAATCCAATTATTAGTAGTTGCGATAGGTTCATCTATCCCATTTACCCCAAAAATGATCCCAATTTGGATTATTTATTCATTACTTTCAGGTACCACTGCAATGGGATTCTGGGTAATTGCCCATGAATGTGGGCATGGAGCATTCTCTAAAAACAAGACATTGGAATCTACAACTGGATATTTACTGCATTCATTTCTTCTAGTTCCTTATTTTTCTTGGCAGCGTTCTCATGCAGTTCATCATCGATTCACAAACAACATAACTAATGGAGAAACTCACGTCCCTTTAGTCATTAAAGGGAACGGAGTTACGGAAAAAGTTGGCGGAGAAAAAGAATTACATTTTTCAAATTCCTTGGGTAAGAAAAATTACGGAATTCTTCAACTTGTTTTACATCTAATATTTGGCTGGCCTGCTTATTTACTCATGGGAAGTACAGGAGGGGTTAAATATGGAACTTCAAATCATTTTTGGCCAATTAAACCATTTTCTACATCATTATGGCCATCAATATGGGCCAAGAAAGTTTGGATATCAGATTTTGGTGTAGGTTTGGCATTTTTGAGCATAGTTTATTTAATTTCCAAGTATGGATTATTTCCAGTAATTGCTCTGTATTTTGGTCCTTTATTAGTGGTTAATTGTTGGCTAGTAGTTTATACATGGCTTCATCATACAGATTCAGATGTGCCTCATCTTTCAAATACGGAATTTTCCTTTATGAGAGGCGCATTTCTATCTATTGACAGGCCTTACGGTAGAGTCCTTAATTTTCTTCACCATAATATAGGTTCTAGCCATGTCGTTCATCATGTATGTCCCACGATTCCTCATTATCATGCAAAAAAGGCAACTGTCTTAATTAAAAAAGCCTTTAAAAAAGCATATCTTTTTAATCCTGATCCAATACATAAAGCTCTATGGAATATTGCTTGTAATTGCGTTGCTGTTAAGTCAGACATCAAGAGAGGAAGATACATATGGCAATCTTCATACAGATAGTGGATTCATAACACAATAAGTATCACTTCTTTATCACATTAATTTACGTAAATCTGAAAAGAATATAAAAGAATTAGCAATAACAAAATTTTCATCTTAAAAATAGACAAATTAAAGTAATTCTATGAGTGGCGACAATTTGCATGGTAAGCAGCCTATTAAATTTTATTCAGAAAAAATAACTCTCACAAAAGTTGAATTATTAGAAAGACAGCTGAGTTTAGGCGAAAAAATTTCAGATTTGGATCAAAAGCATAAAGAATGGAGCAAAAAACTATTAGGTTGATCACATAACATGAAAAATTTGAATAACTTATTTATATTTGTTTTTACTAATCAAAAACTCTTTTAATTTTAAAAAATTATTTGCAGGCATCCTAATAAAATCTTCTTGAAAAAAAAATAATTAATTCCCTTGTATGCTCATTACAAATTTTAAATGGCCTTTACAATATCAAAATCATCCCTCATTGACTAATTACTTGACTCTCTAAAAAGTACTCCACTACAAAACCACCGTGCTAAATAAATCATATTTATAGAATCTATTCCTTGCAAAGAATGAGCTAATCTCAATGGAATTTTACAGGAATTTTTCTTCATCAATCCCAAGAGGCTAGGACATTTTCTTAGTTAAGTTTTCATACTCAATCCAAGAACTTTTAATTTTTATATGCACTAACTCTGGATTAGTTGTTTTCCAAATTATTCTAGGAAAGCGTTTTAAAAAACCACTCCATCTTTACCGCTGCCACTCCCGAGTTCCAATACTGAACCTTTTTTATGATTTTGGAATGTATATCACCAATGAAGATTCTCTTTCTTTGAGTTGCTGAAAAAAGTCTATTATCCAAAATTAAAAAAATTGGGCATTTCAGTACAAAGAATAATGATTAAATCCTTTATTATTTAACCTTTCTCAATTTTGGAGAATTAAAAAACATTATTTTAAGGCTAAAGAATAATATTGAGATTGTAAGAGCAGGCACAATGTAAAGTATTAAATCAGAACTCATCATAGAAGGAATTCTTCCAAAAATTAAATGCATGTAATAAGTAGCAAATGACATAAATTTATATATCTCTATTTTATTAATAGCAATTATTTGAATTCTTAAAACTACTTGAAGTCAAACACTAAAAATTTTCATAAAAAAGAGTCAGCCTGTATCCCTACTAGCTGACTCTATTGATATGTTAATTTAAATTACCCATAAATGAGGATTTAACCTTAAAAATTAAAGGTGATAGTTCATATTTTTTTTGTTTTAAACTTAAAAATATCAGAACAAAAATAAAAACTAATAAGGTATTTTTCGATACACTAATGCTACAATTCTGTTAAAAATAATTGATTAAGCAAGTAATTTTGCTTTTTTCTTTACATTAATAAATAAATATGTTATATTTATTTACAAATTACATTAACAAAATGACTCCTGAAGCAGAACGTTTTAATGGATGGGCGGCTATGTTAGGCTTCGTTGCCGCAGTCGGCGCATACGTAACCACAGGTCAAATTATTCCAGGTTGGTTCTAATGAAAAATAACGAACCAAAAACAGTAGAAAAAGAAAAAATTGTTGCTGAAAAGCTTAACGGAAGATTCGCAATGTTAGGTTTTGTGGCTCTAGTTGGAGCATACCTAACTACAGGTCAAATCATTCCAGGCTTTATCTAAAACAAATTTTATATTTTTCTGAAGAGTCAATTTTAAATTTTGGCTCTTTTTTTTTGGGTTTTTTTAATTTAAATTAAACTTTCTCTTTTAATTGAGATTTGAATAATCCTATTTCGAACGAAGCAATACACTAGGAATCAGCATAAATAATTCTATCGCAGTTCTAAAAATAGATTTGAATTTATTGTTTAGTTTTAGGATTTTCACAATCAAACATTGGATTGGAATTAGTATTTTGGCTAATTTTACTAATAAACATTGGCTTAATAATTACTCAACCTAAGAAAGGTTATAAGCAATAACATCAAAGAATTAAATTTCACAACTAGAAAGCTGAAATCCATAATGTCAAACTTTAAAAACTTGCCTAAATGCAGAAATATTAATTCGATTATTTTTCTTCTTAAAAACTAAATTTATTTGTTTGAAGATGCTATTGTTTAACGAAATAATTTGACAATTTAATGAGAGTAAAGCTTGAACCAGAGACAGCATTTATTGGAAAAAAGTTTGTTTACATATTTCTAGGAGTTATATTTAGCCTAAATGCAATAACTTTTATTTGGTTTTTCTTCTTTTCAAACTTAAAATAAATAATTATTAATCTAGGTAAGCAGTTAATTAATTAAAAATAAAATCTAAATTACTTATTAAAAAAAATTTAATAATTTCCTTTTAAAAAGTTTATTAAAACACTAATTTAGGTATTAAAAAATTCCTGGGATGATCTGTCCAGTTGTTATGTAGGCACCCAATAGTGCAATGAAACCAATCATAGCCCATCTACCATTTACTTTTTCTGCATTTTGAGGATAGCCATCATAAGATACAGTTTCATCAATATAAGGCCTAGTTTCTGATGGGAACATATTCTGTCTTCCACCTGATTCTGTAGTAACTCCTGATTTTGTCATTAAAAGATCATAATTGTTAATTAAAGTAACACAAATATTAAGTTATGTAAACCAAAAGCCTCCCAAAATTCACCTTTGAGTATTTATGGATCAATATGTGACATTTCTGTTTAAAAAAACAATTTAAAATCACCTTCTATTGTAAAATTTACAGGCAAATCACTTAAAATAAGCATTTATACTCACAGTGAGTAATTTTACTTAGTAGAATAAGTAAGCATTTAGGAAGTGCTTAGCTGGTTAAAATCAGAAAATCTGAATTAACTACGTCGTCATGAGCTTGCCAGTGGGATACTTGCAAGCTCTTTCAATTTTAAAAGTTAGTAAATAAAATACTTAATTAGATAATTCTTTACCTATTCAATAAAATCTTAAAAAACCTACTAATGTCAAAAAATTTTTTTTTTGCTAAATAGAAAATAGACTCAAAGAATGTATGTCTTTAGATTTTATTCTCATTCCTTCTTGTATTTTTATTATTCTTTTTCTTTTAAATCGAGAAAATATGATCTACAAAAGAAATCAGAAGGTTAAATAATATCATTAATCTAAAAAATCCTTAATGCTAAAGATCGGTATACTTTATCTTTTATTCTGAAAATAATAGATTCTCAAAAAATAGTTTAATATAAGTCTTTTATTTTATGATATTTGTATAGAGAAACTATGCAAGGTTTTTTCTTAAAATTAATTTGTCCCAATATATTTTTGAATTACTAATTTGATTTAGTTTTTGTTGGCAATGTATGCAATTGTATTTGTTTATAAAACTTTTATTTTTCATTTTTCAACTTTCTTTTTAAAAAACCAAATTTCTTGTTTGATTGCAAGTATTAGTAAATTATTTTTTGATTTATTATTGAAATTTAAAGAATAAAAATTTTTTTTAACTATCAATTTTATATTGGTTTCTATATCATTGATATTTTATAATGCTAAAAAGACAGTAAAAATCAAATAAATTTCTTTTGAAACTTTCAAATCAACCACTAGTTAAAAAAAATATTAATAAGATTATTGCTCCTTGGTTTTTACTACCTTTAATCGATAGATGGTTATTAGGGCAAATAATACCTCCCATGATATTTGCAATCTCTGCTTTTACTGTTATTTCATTATCTGTTGGGGTAATGTTTGATCTTATAAGGAAAATAGTTGAATTTGGCTTACCTTTATTTTTAGCTTTAAAAGTTCTTTTTTTTAGTTTACCCAGTTTTTTAGTCTTATCATTCCCAATGGCAGTTTTACTTTCAACATTATTAGCCTATGGGAAATTATCAAGCAACTCTGAATTGTTGGCATTGAAATCATTGGGTATCAAAACTTCAAGAATTATTGCTCCAGCTATTGCTCTTTCAATATTTATGACAGGATTAACCTTTTACTTTAACGATAATTTAGTTCCTAAGAGTAATAAATTGGCGGAAACGACATTAAGAGCAGGAATAGGAAGTTCTTTTAGCGGCGAACGAGGAAAATATAATATAATGTTTTCAAGATATGGATCTAGGATAGGTGCATCAAATAAAAAACCAACAAAAGTAAATACTTTTCTTACTCATATATTTTATGCTTCACGGTATGAAAATAACATTATGGAGGGAGTTACAGTTTTAGATTTTTCCAGAGAAGATATTCAACAAATTTTAAAGGCAAAGACTGGAAGATTTGACAAAAAAAGTTCCTCTTGGGTATTTTTTGATGGGAGTATTGTATCAATTGATCCAGGCGGACAAACAACAAATATTCAATTTAAAGAATATACATATCCATTTGTAGAAGGGCCTATGGAGCTAGCAAAAGTACCCAAGGATGCAACTGAAATGACTTTAAAGCAGGCTATACAAGCAGAAAAGATTTATAAAAAAACTGGAAATTTAAAGGAGATTAGAAGAATTAAAGTCCGGATTCAAGAAAAATTCACCCTTCCTTTTGCATGCTTGGTCTTTGGTTTAATAGGGAGCAGCCTAGGATCTAAATCTAATATAAGATCTTCAAAAAGTCAGGGGTTTGGATTGAGCGTAATTCTTATATTAATTTATTATGTAATGTCATTTATATTTAGTTCCTTCGGTGTTAAGGGTATTTTACCGCCAATTATTGCTGCATGGTTACCTGTCTTAATTTCTCTGGGAGGTGGAATTTATTTACTAAGAAAATCAAGTTCTTTTTAATATTTCAGGAACATAAATAAGAAAAAAGTATCTTACAAAATTCTTTTGGTAGTAAAAAGATTCTTTGATCTTTATTCCCCATCTATTCTTTGATAACCATACCAATCTGGATAGTTGTTTTCTTGAATAAAGTTATTATCTGGAGTTAATACTATTTGCCAATTACCTATCTTTTTTATTTGTACACAATCATCACAACTAATTATCATTTCTAAATAAGCAAGATCATCTTTATGCTTTTTTTTACACCCAATAAGCCATTTAGATTTAGCCTTTTTTTTTGCCTCTAATTTATTTGAAGCTATAACCAATCCAAACTCATGTTTTTCCTGCATGGAAGTTGGAATATAGCCTCCAATATTGACAAACCATACATTTTTCCTCGGCTTATTTTTTTTTACTAATTGTTTTTTTTCTAGTTTATAATTTTCAAAATTTATTAAATTAATCTTATAGCCATCTATATATTGAATTCTTTTATAGCTATCAATATGCAAACCTTTTGAAGATCCAAACCAATCATTTCTTAAAGTCTCATATGTATCCTCAATTTTAGATCCAACAACCCATCTAACATCATGTAGTTCAATATTGGCCTTTTCTGATCTACCTCCAAGGACAACTAAATAAAGGAAATTATTTTCTAATTTTTTCACTTTTAATAAATAAAATTTACTTAAACTTTAATTTAAATTATCAAGATTTACCTTACAGATTATTTTTACTAAGTCAGAAATTGTTTTAATTAAACCAACCTTTTTTCTTTGCTTTAACTTTCGGTGAAGTCTGAATCTTAGGTGCTTCGTCAACTCTACCTTTAATTATCATTAAGGGTACAATTGCCCATAGAGCTAAAAATAATATCCAAAATAGGTAAATGTTCATAGTATTAAAAATAATTGAAATCATACTAAAATTAATTAAATAATATTCGTGAGTTTCTTTTGTAAGTCCTAATTTAGATGTATAATAAATATTTCTTTTTATAAAAGCAAATAAATTACTTCATAAATTGCATATTAATAATCATGGCTTCAGGGTTAAAAATAATAGAGATGAGAAAATTCTTATAAATCAATTAAAAATATTTGCACTCAACATAACCACTGCTTTGCTCCAGGATGTGAGGAGTGCATATTTATAATGACACGGTAAAGTTTTTTTCGTGAATCTTTTTAAATCAAACTTTTAAATAATCTAAAATAAATTTAAAAATCTATAGATAAATGAAAAAATGTGATTTATGTCATAAGCGAGATAAAACTCATTACAGAGTTAAATCAAAAATTCATCTGGTCTGGATTTTTTGTTGTAAAGAATGTTGGAATCTAATTTCTACACATAAAAATTATTCCTATGGTGGAACTAGAAAGTCAAAATAATTAATATTCCAGCATACTAACTCTCAACAATAAAACAAATAATTAGAAGCTTGGAAATTTATCAGATTACTTTAAATAAGAAGTTGACAATTAATGATGATTTAAAAACATGATTAATGAAATTTACCAACAAAAATAACTTTC